>DATING010001532.1:0-4279 GCA_035474555.1 Longimicrobium sp.
GTGCAGGAAGCTGCTCCCCAACAGGTCCACCAGGTCGTTCACCAGCTGCGTGGTGACGATCTCGCGGCGCAGCCGGTGCCCGCGCAGCCGCTCCGTCCCCGCCGCCTCCACCGCCTGCGGGGGAAAGTAGTGCACCAGGTACGACTCCGTGGCCGGGTCGTCCGGCACCTTGCTGGCCAGCAGCTGCGACTTGGCGAACATCTTGGAATGCGCCAGCAGCACGCACAGCGTGGGGCGCGACAGGCCCATCCCCCCCGCGCGGCGCTCCGACAGCCCGTCGTTGTCCGGGATGTCTTCCTTCTCCCGGTTCAGCAGGCGGTCGCGCTCCAGCGCCTGGATGAGCGCCGTAAAGTCGTCCAGCGACTCCTTGGAGCGGATCTCGTCCAGCGACACGGCGAGGGACTGGCTCACGTTGTCGTGCAGCACCAGCTCGCTCACCTCGTCCGTCATCTCCCGCAGCAGCTCGTTGCGCTGCTCCGTCGTCATCTCCCCGTCCTGCACCACCCGGTTCAGCAGGATCTTGAGGTTGACCTCGTGGTCCGACATGTCCACGCCGGCCGAGTTGTCCAGCGCGTCGGTGTTGATGCGGCCGCCCTGCAGGTGGAACTGGATGCGGGCGCGCTGCGTCATCCCCAGGTTGCCTCCCTCGCCCACCACCTTGCAGCGCAGGTCCTCCGCGTTCACGCGCACGGCGTCGTTGGGCGGATCGCCCACCTCGGCGTGCGTCTCTTCGCGGTCCTTGACGTAGGTGCCGATGCCGCCGTTCCACAGCAGCTCCACGGGCGCCGTGATCACCGCGCGGATGAGCGACTCGCCGTCCAGCACCGTCACGTCGTCCGTCAGCCCCAGCGCGGCGCGGGCCTCCGGCGTCAGCTGCACTTCCTTGCTGCCGCGGGGAACCAGGATGGAGCCCGGCGACATCAGCGACCGGTCGTAGTCCTCCCACGACGAGCGGGGAAGGTTGAAGATGCGCTGCCGCTCCGCGAACGAGGCGGCCGGGTCGGGCGTGGGATCGATGAAGATGTGCCGGTGGTCGAACGCCGCCAGCAGCTTGATCTGCCTGGACAGCAGCATCCCGTTGCCGAACACGTCGCCGCTCATGTCGCCGATGCCGGCCACGGTGAACGGCTCCGCCTGGATGTCCTTGCCCATCTCGCGGAAGTGGCGCTTGACGCACTCCCATCCGCCGCGGGCCGTGATCCCTTCCTTCTTGTGGTCGTAGCCGTTGGATCCGCCGCTGGCGAACGCATCGCCCAGCCAGAAGCCGTACTCCGCCGCCACGCCGTTGGCCACGTCGCTCAGGTGCGCCGTGCCCTTGTCCGCCGCCACGACGAGGTATGGGTCGTCGCCGTCGTGCCGCACGACGCCCGGCGGGGGGACGAGCTTGGTGCCGACGATGTTGTCGGTGATGTCCAGCAGGCCGCGCATGAGGGTGCGGTACTGCTCCGCCGCCTCGGCGCCCATCTGCTCGCGGTCGTCGAACTTCTTGCGGGTGATGAAGCCGCCCTTGCTGCCGTTGGGGACGATCACCGCGTTCTTGATCATCTGCGTGGTGACCAGCCCCAGGATCTCCGTGCGAAAGTCGTCCGGCCGGTCGCTCCAGCGGATTCCGCCGCGCGCCACGGACGCGCCCCGCAGGTGCACGCCCTCCATCCGCGACGAGTGGACGAACACCTCGTACAGCAGGCGCGTCTTCTTGAGCTCGTCTACGTCCGCGCAGCGCACCTTGATGGAGATGTAGGGCACGCCGCCGCTGCGGGCCGTGGGCTCCGCGCCGCCGTGGCGATAGTAGTTGGTCCGCACGGTGCCCTCGATCAGGGCCAGCAGCCGGCGCAGGGCGCGGTCGTCCGGCAGGGCGCTGACCTTCTCGATCTCCGCCATCAAGCGCCCGCGCACCTCCGTCGGATCGCCGCCCTGCCCGCCGAAGCGCGCGTGGAAGAGCTCGATGAGCAGCCGGGTGACGGCGGGGTACGCCGCCAGCGCGCGGGAGACGGCGATGCGCGACGGGATGGCGCCCACCTGGAACGCGTACTCGCTGTAGGCGCGCAGCAGGTCCGCCTCGCGCCAGCGCAGCCCGGCGGCCAGGGTGAGCCCGTTGAAGGGGTCCTCCACGGCGTCGCCCGCGCGCACGGCCAGCAGCGACTCCGCCAGGATCGGCGCCACGTCGTCGGGGATGGGCGTGCCCTCGCGCGTCTGCACGGCGAAGGAGTAGATGATGAAGCCGCGCTCGCCCGCGCCGTTCAACGAGAAGGTGTCCACCTCCACCACCCGCATGCGCGCATCTTCCAGGATGGGCATGAAGTCGGAGAGCACCAGCCGCTCGCCGCGCAGGTACAGCTTGAGCACGGAGCACCCCGCCGGCGCCGATTCGCCCGGCAGGGGCTGGCGCAGGTTCAGGCCTACGGCGTTGCCGGAGCGCTCCAGCTTTTCCATGTGCAGCACGTCGTGCACGGCCGCCATGGGCGCGTTCGCCGCCCGGTACTCCGGGCTGAACGAGGCGCCGTACGTCTCCGCCAGCCGCGACGACTCCGCGTCGTCGGTGAGCTCGCGCAGGGCGTCGCGCAGGCGGTCTTCCCAGCTGCGCACCAGCACCGCCACCTCGCGCTCCAGGGCGCGGACGTCGGGGACGGGCGTCTTCCCATCCACCGCCAGGTAGAAGTGCAGGCGGGCACGGTCGCCCGCGGCCATGGCCATCACCTGGTTGAGCACTTGGCCGCCCAGCCGCTCCCCCAGCCGGTCGCCGATGGCGTGCCGCACCTCGGCGCTGTAGCGGCCGCGGGGAAGGATCACCATCACGGCCGCGTGGTCGCGCTGCTCGTCCGCGCGCACCACCACGCGCACGTCCTCGGTGAACAGCGAGTCCAGCGACGCCTGCACCGCCTCGCCCAGCTGCTCCACCGAGGCCTGGAACAGCTCCTCCTTGGGCATGGTGTTCAGGACGGTGACGATCTCCTTGTAGTCGTGGCCGCCCTCGCGCGCGCCGGAGCGCTCCAGCACCCGCCGCAACTTGCCGCGCAGGATGGGCACCTCGTCCGCGTCCGTGGCGTACGCCTGCGAGGTGAACAATCCCAGGAAGCGCCGCTCGCCCCGCACGCGCCCCTGCTCATCCAGCGTCTTGACCCCGATGTAGTCCATCCGCACGCGGCGGTGCACCGTGGCCACGCGGTTGCTCTTGGTCACGGAGAGCACGGGGCCCTCCAGCAGCCGCGCGCGCAGCCCGGGCTCCATGCTGGCCACGGGGACGGGCGCCTGGTACGCGGACGATGCCGGGTCGCGCAAAATGCCCAGCCCCGAGCCGGGGGCCAGCGACACCGCGGCCGCGTCGCCCTCGCCGGTGATGGCGTACTCGCGGTAGCCCAGGAAGACGAAGTTGCCGCGGCCCAGCCAGCGCAGGAACTCGGCGTTCTCGGCGAACTCGGCGGCGCGGTCGGGAACGCGGGCGGCGTACTGCTCCACCACCCGGGCGTCGGTCTCGGCCTGCGCCACCATGGCGTCGAAGTCGCCGGTGGCCTCCACCACGTCGCCCAGCGAGCGCTCGACCTCGTCGCGGATGGCTTCACGGCGGGCGGGATCGTGCACGCGCGCCACCTCGGCGTGCGTGAGCGCCTCCAGGGTGCCCGCCTCGCCGCCGATGGCCACGATCTCGCCCGCGGCGTCGCGCTCCACGCGCAGCACGGGGTAGACGTAGTTGTGGATGGGCAGGTCTTCGCGGCCCAGGTACTCGCGGATGGTGTCCACGATGAAGGGCCGGTCGCCCACCTCGGCGCGGACGACGGTGACGCCGGCGGCCCATCCCTCATCCTCGGGATTGACGACTTCGGCGTTCACCTGGTCCGGGCGCGCGCGGCGCAGGAACTCCCAGGCGCCCAGGGTCATGGCGGCCAGCTGGTCGGCGCTGCGCTCTTCCAGCAGGTGGCGGGGCGCCTTGGCGAAGAAGGCGCGGGCGAACTCGCAGAGCAGGGCGTTGTCGGCCCGTGCCAGGCGGGAAAGATGGTCGCAAAGCTCGTCCACCGTCACCGCGCGGGGTGCGGAGGCGAGCGTCGGTTGCGGAGTGCTCATGCGTGCGCTGCTGTGCTGTGCTCGGTGGAAACGTAAACGGCTACGGCGTCTCCGGCGTAGCCGGGCAATGTAAGGGACGCGGGTGCGTTTGGCACGTCACTGAGCAAAGTCGTGCGGAGCGGACGGGACGGAACGCTGGAGAGGGGCGGGCGAGCAGCGGAGGGGGGTGCGAATTGCGGAAGCGGAGCGGGCATCCGGCCGCGCCCCCACCCGCTCGTCG
>DATING010001533.1:0-1873 GCA_035474555.1 Longimicrobium sp.
ACAACTTCACACTGTCGGCCTCCGCCGACACCACCGCGCGGGACGAAGCCACCTGCACCGTCGCAACGTATCGCGCCCGCCACCGGATTCCGGCAACGGGGCGCGCAGTCGTTTGTCTGCGATCGCGCCGGTTGGTCGATCCATGTATGTGTTTGCAGGGTATGCCGTTAGAAGCCTCGCACGGCTTGAAGATAGCCGTTGTAACGATTATATTGATTGCACGCCAGTCATTGAATCGACCCGCATCAGCGTTGGATGCGCGTTTAGACGGATATCGTCACGACGGGATATGCTTCGCGGTGGCTGGCATGAGACGGACAAACCCTTGATGAAATGGATGGATACGATGTACGCAACCGACCTGCTGACCGTGCGCCAGGCCGCCGAGCAGCGCCGCTCCATCCGCGCGTACGCGCCGGAGCCCATCGCCCGCGAGGACCTGGACGAGATCCTGCGCGTGACGAGCCTTGCCCCGTCCGCGTTCAACCTGCAGCCGTGGCGCTTCGTGGTCGTGGAGACGCCGGAGGTCAAGGACGCGCTGGCCGCCGCGGCGTTCAACCAGGGCCAGGTGCGTTCCGCGCCCGCGGTGATCGTGCTCTACACGGACATGAAGGACACGCTGGAGCACGTGGACGAGGTGCTGCACCCAGGGATGGACGCCGTGCAGCGCGCGTCGGCCCGCGAGGGCGTGCTGCGCCCGTTCGCCGCGAAGACGGAGGCGGAGCGCGAGGCCTGGGGCGCCGAGCAGGGCAACATCGCGCTGGGCTACCTGCTGCTGGCGGCGGAGGCGCACGGCTACCAGACGTCGCCCATGGCCGGCTTCGACGCGGACGCGGTCAAGCGCGTGCTGGGGCTGCCTGCCCACGTGCGCATCCCGGCGATGGTCGCCATCGGCCGCGGCGCGGAGGAGGGCTTTCCGCACCACCGCCACTCGCTGGAGCGCATCGCCCGCGCGGCGTGATGCAGGGAGATCGGGCTGACGGGTGAGGTACGGCGGGGGAGAGCATGGCCCCGGCGCGGCGGGAGCGAATGAATTCGCGGCTACAACTTCACACTGTCGGCCTCCGCCGACACCATCGTGCCGGGCCTGTCGATCTGCACCGTCGCAAGGTATCGCGCCCCGACGCCGGATTCCGGCAGAGGGGCGCGTCGCTGTTGTATCCGCCGTCCCGCTGGTTCTTCCGCGGGAGAGGCCGTGCCGCGCGGGACGGGTCGTGCACGGGCGAGGAGATCCTTCGGTCGGCGCCTGGGATCGTGCCATGGGCGGGACCCGTCGGCGCCTCCCTCAGGAAAACAATGCGGTACCCCGTACCCCGGCCGATCAGCCGTCGTGCGCGCCGGCGGCGGCGAGGTACTCGGCGATCTCGATGCTGGCCTCGCGCGCGGCGGCGAACTCGGGGGAGCGGGCGGAGAGCGCATCGACCACGGCGTCCTTGCCCGTCTCCGCCAGCGCCAGGATGCCCGGCGCGCGCGGCACGCGGAACCGCGTGTGGTCGTGGTGCGTGACGGTGACGAGCGTTCCCAGCGCGCGGCCCTCCGCCGTCTCCACCGTGCTCCACATCCAGCGCTGCTGGTCCGTCTCGTCCGCGTTTCCCCACTCGCGCGAGATCTCGAAGTCGCCGGGGAGCTTGGGCTCGGCACGCAGCCCCGCCTCCCTCATCCACCGGTGCACGGGGCGAAAGAGCAGGTCCAGGTAGGTGCCGTACGCCATGTCGCCGGCGCGCGCGTACGCATCCGCCAGCTTGTCCCGGTTTTCCTCCAGGATGGACTGCCACTCCCCGGCTACGTACGCCTCGATCTCGCGCGCGATCGCGGCGATGTCCGTTCCGCTGTCTTCCATGGGGCGCTCCCGCGTTGATGGGGCGCCGCTCAC
>DATING010001534.1:0-9525 GCA_035474555.1 Longimicrobium sp.
CCTCGGCCGCGTGGGCCCGCGGGTGATCGCGGCCGTGACCGCGTCGCTCGTCGTGCTGATCAGCCTGAGCGCCGCGCTGATCTTCGGGCTGGGGATCGGATAGGGGCGAGGCGGGCAGACGGAGCGCGAAGACGGGGCGGGAAGGGTTTGATCGAGGTCGGATTCGGAAGGCAGGAGCGGAGACGTAAAGGCCGGGCGCAGAGGGGCGGGAGCGAAGGAGGGGAGCGAATGAATTCGCGGCTACAACTTCACACTGTCGGCCTCCGCCGACACCGATCGCGTGGAGGTCGCCTCCCCGGCGGATGAGCGGGCGTAACAACATGGGTGGATGGATGACGGAGGCCGCGCCGGGAATCGTCCCGGCGCGGCCTCGTCGTTGCGACCTGCCTATCCTAGCGAAGGCAGACGCAGATGCCGCGGGTGGAGCAGAATCCGCCGCGGCCGGCCGTGGCCAGGCAGACCTGGTTGCACACCTCGTTGCTGCACACCGTCTCACCCTGTGTGGCCGGGGCAGGCGCCGCGAGCGCCTGCGCGCCCCCGAACCCCAGCGCCCCCGCCATCACCGCACCGAACACCCAGCGCCGCACCGCCGTTGTCATCCCCATCGTCTCTCCTCCGCGTTCGGGTCCAGCAACTCCGGTGGATGGATGCGCTCCCGTCGTGCGACCTGCCCGTCCTATCGAATGCAGACGCAGAGGCCCTGGGAGGAGCAGAACCCACCATTGTTGTTAGCGGCCAGGCAGACCTGGTTGCACACCTCGTCGCGGCACACCTTCTCCCCCTGCGCGGCCGGGGCGGGCGCCGCGAGGGCCTGCGCGCCCCCGAACCCCAGCGCCGCCGCCATCCCCGCGCCGAACACCCAGCGCCGCATCGTTTTCATCTTCCTCACCTGGCTCTCCTCCTCGCTCCGGTTCCGCGCGTTCCGGTGGATGCCGGACGCCCGCTCGTCACGCCGTCCGCGTTACCGGAAACACACGCAGATGCCCCGTGCGTTGCAGGCCCCGGTGAAGCCGGTGAGCACCGCGCAGAACTGGTTGCACAGCTCCGGCGTGCAGACCGCTTGCGCCTGCGCGGCCGGGGCGGGCGCCGCGAGCGCCTGCGTGCCCCCAAACGCCAGCGCCGCCGCCGTCGCCGTGCCGAACACCACGCGCCGCACCGCCTGGATCGTCCCCATGATCGTCCCTTCCTCGCTGCGGTTCCGCGCGTTTCGGTGGATGCCGGACGCGCACGTCGTGACGCCGGCATCAGCGCCAGCAGACGCAAACCCCGTTGCTGCTGCAGAATCCACCCAGGCCGCGGTTGGTGAGATCACAGATCCGGTCGCACAGCGCTTCGTCGCACACCTTCTCCCCCGGCGCGACGGGCGCGGGCGCCGCGAGCGCCTGCGTGGCCCCGAACCCCAGCGCGGCCGCCGTCGCCACGCCGAACACCCCGCGCCGCAGCGTCATCATCATCATCCCCATGGGTCGTCTCCTCGTTGGCGGTTCTGCCGTTGCAACTGGATGGATGGACGAAGGCCGCGCCGGTTCCATCCCGGCGCGGCCTCGGTGCGTCTACGTCATCCGCCGATGTAGCAGCTGCAGCCACCGTCCGGCGTGCAGAACCCGCCGATGCTGCCGGGAATCGTCCGGCAGATCCGGTTGCAGACGTCCGGGTTGCACACCCTCGCCCCGTCCGCCACCGGCGCCGGCGCCGCGATGGCCTGCGCCCCGCCGAAGCCCAGCGCCGCCGTCATCGCCGCGCCGAAGAACCAGCGCCGGGCCGCGTGTCTCGTGATCCGCATCATCCACCTCTCGCGTGAAGTGTCTGCCAACCAACGACTTGGGGCGGAGCGGGACTGCAATCCCCGTTCCGTTTCCCGCCATTCGCCACGCGTAACGAAGGAAGGATGACGGGAATCTGCCCACATGATCGCGGTGTGATTCCGACGGCCGACGACGCGCTGGACGCGTATCATGGATGTGCGTGAAGGACGGCCGCGACTCCCCGCGAAACCGCCGTAAACCCCGGACCGGAACGGTGAAGCGTTGCGGGGGAAACGCGAAAAAGGCCGGGCGCAGCGATTGAACGCTGCGCCCGGCCTTTTCTCGTAAGTGGAGCTGGCGGGAATCGAACCCGCGTCCGCCTACAGATCCCTCGCGACATCTACGTGCGTATCTCCCGGTTCTTTTCTCCTCGCTCGCTCATCGGCCCGGAAGAGGCCCATCGCGAACCAGCCGTGTAAGTCTCGCCTGCGCCGTCACGGCGCCGAACGCAGGCCAGCCAGAATTTAATGACGCCTGCCGGCCCGCCTCAGGCGGGGCTGACCGGCAAACGGGAGGTAAGGAAACCGGTTAAGGTCTCTACTTACGCAGCCAGTGCGAAGTTATGGTTCGCGGTTACTAGTTTCCCGGAGGTTTTACGAGGTATCCGAGGACCTCGGCACGCAGCCACGGCTTCACCATACACGTCGAAACCTTGACAGCCCCAAACCCGTGTTTTCAACCGACGCCATCAATCTACCGGCAAACGCCCCGCCTGTCAATCCCCTTGGCGTGCAACGACTTACGCCCGCCATCCCGCCCCTTCCGCGCTGACGCTCCCCACGTTTGCACGATCCACGCCGGACCCGCGGCATCCATCCTCCCGGCACGACGTGCGGCCTGGGGAGCGACATCTCCCGACCGGACGGAACCCTGCATGGTCTGTCGCAAATCGTTGCTGTGCATCGAGTTGGCATCCGGTTTGCTTTTGTTCGGGGCCACAGGGCCGGCGCCGCACCGTGCGGACCGGCAAAATACCCGTTGAGGAGTGGACATGAAGAAGGCAGTGTTTGCGGCGGTTGCCGTGGCGCTTTCGGTGGCCGCGGGCGAGGCGAAGGCACAGTTCTCCATCCCGCTTTCGGTGGAGGGGCGGCTGGACTACGCTGTGCCCACGGGCGACTTCGACGACCTGGCGGACGAGGGGATGAGCTGGGGCGCGGGGGTGGCGCTGGGGATCACGCCCGGCATCGGCCTGTACGGCACGTACAGCCAGACGACGTTCGAGGTGGCGGACTTCGAGGACGTGGACCTGGAGGACAACGGCTTTTCGGTGGGGCTTACGGGGGCGTTGCCCTCCGTGAGCGGGCTGTCGCCGTGGCTCGGCGCGGGGCTGGTGAAGCACGAGCTCGCGTTCGACGGCGACGACGGGGACGAGGAAGCGAACGAGGGCGCGGACGAGAAGCTCGGCTTCGAGGTGGGCGGCGGGCTGGCGATCCCCGTGGGCGCCAACATCCGGCTGACGCCGGCGGTCGGCTATCGCCAGTACGGCGTGGACGTGGGCGCGCTGGTGGGCACGTCGGAGTTCGACGTGTCCTACTTCACCGCCGGCGTGGGCGTGAACTTCTCGTTCTGAGCCACCTCAGGCGGACGTGACGACGGCCCCGGGCGGATGCCCGGGGCCGTTTTCGCGTCTTCGAATTTCTTTCCTGTTGGTGCGCAACGACTTGCGATCCGGAGCGGTGAAACCGGGAGTGGCGCGTTCCGTATGATCCTCCCGCAGCCGGATGGCTGCACCCGGACGCTCACCGTTCAGGAGAGAGGATCGACGATGCCCAAGGGGAAGCCGATGACACCCAGTGCCGCCGCGCGGATTCAGGGCGCGGAGGCGAAAGCCCACGGCGGAAAGGTAGGCAGCGACACGTTCGCGGCCCGCGCACAGCGCGCAGCGGCGGGCAACGCCCCGACGCCGAAGGCGGGCGGCAAGGGCGGCGGGGGCGGCAAGAAGAAGTAAAGACGACGGCCCCGGGTCCATTGGACCCGGGGCCGTTCCCATTCCGGTCAGCCGAATCTCAGTCCCCCGGCGCGGGCTCGGGGTGCAGGACGGGGGCGGAGGCGACCTGGTTGCGGCCGGCATCCTTGGCGCGGTAGAGCGCGGCATCCGCCTGGGCCAGCACCTCGGCGGGAGACATGGTGCTGTCGGGACAGGCCGAGACGCCCAGCGACGCCGTCACGCTCAGCGGCCGTCCATTCCAGATGACAGCCTTTGACTCCAATGTGCGACGGATGCGCTCCGCCGCCTCCGCCGCCTGCCGCAGCGTGGTCTCCGGCAGCAGCACGACGAACTCCTCGCCGCCCATGCGCGCGGGCAGGTCCACGTCGCGCACCGTGGCGCGCAGCAGCTCGGCCACGTGCTGCAACACGCGGTCGCCGGCCTCATGCCCCCAGGTGTCGTTGAACTTCTTGAAGAAGTCCACGTCCAGCGCGATCACGCTGAACGGCCGCGCGTAGCGGTCGAAGTAGCTGGCCAGCGACGTCAGCCGCGCGTCGAAGGTGCTGCGGTTGGCCAGCCCCGTGAGCGGATCGGTGGAGGCGCGCTGGTCCAGCGCCTCGAAGCGCCGCGCGCTGCGCATGGGCAGCGGCGCCACGGAGACGAGCAGCCGCACGATCTCCATTTCCCGCGCCCCGAACCGCGACGGCTCGGGATGCCAGGCCACCACGGCGCCCATCGCGCGCCCGTCCAGCATCAGCGGCAGCACGGCGGCGGAGCGCGGCGCGACCTCCCACCGCTCGGACTTCGTCAGCAGCGGCAGGCGATCGCCCTCGCGGCGCAGGTCGGCGTGGCTCAGCTCCACGCCGTGCTTTACGGCCAGCGCCAGCCGCGAGTCGCCGTCGCCGAATGCCTCGGCGTCCATCGGGATCGAGTCGCCGGAAACGTGCAGCACCTTGCCGCGCCCGCCGCCTTCGTCCGTGACCATGGCGACCGCCGCGCCGGCCGCGCCCGTGCCCGTGCGGACGGCGGACGCCAGCTGGGCCGCGAACTCGTTCAGGTCCAGCGCGCCGGGGAGCGTCTTCATCGCCTCGCCCATGGCGCGCAGGCCGGCCTCGGCCTGGCGGACGCCGTGGCGCGACTTCAGCAGCGCGAGCAGCGTGGCGAGATGGTGGCCGGCGCGCACGGCGGCCGTCTCCGCGCCCGGCGGCACCTGGCCGGGATAGGCCAGCGCCAGCACGCGCGCGCCGTCCGCCGTCTCCACGGGGAGCAGCAGCATCTCCGCGGCCCAGGGGGACGGAAGCTGCTTCTTGCCCCGCTCGATGCGCTGCGGCAGCCCCTCGTCCACGGCCCACGCGAACGGGTGGCCGGCCAGGGGCACGGGCGATTCCGGCGCGGGGACGTCCGGCGCGGCCACGCGGGACAGCAGGACGGCCGTCCGCTCCTCCCCTTCCCCGTCCGCCCGTCCCCCATCCGCACGCCCCCCGTCCGCACGCCAGAGCGCCGCCTCGTGGGCGTCCGTGGCGCGCATCACCGTCGCCAGCGCCGTCTCCACCGCCTCGGCGTCCGTGGCGTCCGCGCCGGCGCGGCGGGGCTGGCGTCCATCCAGCGGCTCCGCGGGGGACGCCTTGCTCCGGCCGCGCGCGGGGCCGCCCGCGAGCATCGGCACCCCGGCGGCGGCGATCCCCATCAGCAGGATCCACAGCAGGACCGTCGTCCACGCCGGCATCACGCCATCCAGCACGTCCGCCGCGATCCCCAGCGCCCCCACGATGCCGGCGGCGACGGGGACGGACTTCGCGGACGCACGGCGTGCGAAGAGCCCCGTCCACGCGAGCGCGAGCGGGGTGAGCGGCGAAGCGAGGGAGCCGGTGGCGAGGATCAGCGCGTGCAGCGGTGGCCAGAGCGCGGCGGCGGATGCGGCGTCCTTGCCGCGCACCCGCACCGTCCACCCGGCCAGGACGACCAGCACGACGACGGCCAGGGCCGCGCCCCACCACGGCAGCCGCGGCACGGCGTACAGCGCGGCGGCGTAGGCCAGCGCGGACGCGGCGAGCGGCAGGTTGGCGGAGCGTTCCGAGGGGGAAATCGTCAGGACGGCGGCAGGAGGTTGATGCGCGAGGCCGCGGCCGCGGCGCCGAATCCGTTGTCGATGTTCACCACCGTCACGCCGGACGCGCAGGAGTTCAGCATCCCCAGCAGCGCCGACACCCCGCCGAACGACGCGCCGTATCCCACACTGGTCGGCACGGCGATCACGGGGACGGCGACCAGGCCGCCCACGACGGAGGGGAGCGCGCCCTCCATCCCCGCGACCACGATCACCACCGACGCATCCCCCAGCGTGTCACGGGCGGCGAGCAGGCGGTGGATGCCCGCCACGCCCACGTCCGTCAGCCGCGCCACAGGGTTGCCGAACGCGGCCGCCGTGACCGCCGCCTCCTCGGCCACGGGGAGGTCGCTCGTCCCCGCGGTGACGATCAGCACGGTGCCGCGCGCCTTCCGCGGGACCGGATGGGTCGCCGGGAGCCACGCGGTGCGGCCCAGGACGTTGATCTCGATCGCCGGCAGCGTGCGGCGCAGGAGCTCGTGCGCCTCGGAAGCCACGCGCGTGGCGAGGAACCCGTCTCCCCGCGCGGCGATGCGCTCGGCGATGGCGGCGATCTGCTCCGGCGTCTTGCCCTGCCCGAAGACGACCTCGGGAAAGCCCTGCCGCAGCGCGCGGTGGTGGTCCACCCGGGCGAAGTCCAGGTCCTCCACGGGGGCCCAGGCCAGCCGGCGCTCCGCGTCTTCCAGGGCGATCGCGCCGCTCGCCACGTCCGCCAGCAGCGCGCGCAGGCGCTCCGGCGTCACGCGGGCACCGCCTCGGCCTGCGCCAGGTAGCTTTCCAGCAGCCGCTCCGCCTCGTCCAGCTTCGTGACGGCGAAGAGCTCCTGGCGCAGCAGCCGGCCGTTGGGCAGCCCCTTGGTGTACCAGCCCAGGTGCTTGCGGAACTCGATCATCGCCTTTTCCTCGTCCGTTTCCCAGGCGATGGCCAGCCGTGCGTGCTCGATGACGATGCGAAAGCGCTCCGTGGGCTCCGGGTCCGGCGGGATGGGCCGTCCCTCAAGCGCCGCGCGTGCCTGCCCGAACAGCCAGGGCGCGCCGTGCGAGCCGCGGGCGATCATGATGCCGTCGCAGCGCGTGTGCTCGTGCATCTTCCGCGCGTCCTCGCCCGTCCACACGTCGCCGTTGCCGATGACGGGGATATCGAGCGCCGCCTTGACCGCCGCGATCTCGTCCCAGTTGGCGTGACCGCTGTACATCTGCGTGCGCGTGCGCGCGTGCAGCGTGAGCGACTCGGCGCCCGCGTCCTGGCAGCGCAGCGCGATGCCGACGGGGTCGCGGGTGTCTTCCGTGAAGCCGCTGCGGATCTTGACCGTGGTGGGGATGGAGATCGCCGCCTTGACGGCCTTGATGATCCCCTCCACGAGGTCCAGGTCGCGCAGGCAGCCGGATCCGCCGTTGCGGTTGACGACCTTCTTGACCGGGCAGCCGAAGTTGATGTCCAGGAAGTCCGGCTCGTAGACCTCCTCCACCAGGCGCGCGGCCTCGGCCATGGCGTCAGGCTCGGCGCCGAAGATCTGGATGCCGATGGGGCGCTCGTCGTCGTGAAAGCGCAGATACGAGTGCGTGCGGCGGTCGTGGCGGCGGATTCCCTCCGCGGACACGAACTCCGAGACGACGACGTCGGCGCCGTACGCACGGCACAGCCGGCGGAACGGGGATTCGCTGACGCCGGCCTGGGGCGCCAGGTACAGCGGTACGGTGCCGCTCTTGAGCAGGTCGATCGCGTTGGTGGACATGGGCGCAATATACACGGGGGGCGGGGCGCGGTTCAACCAGCGGACGGGTTCCGTGCACGATTGCCGGCTTCCCGCGGCGCCCCCACCCGCTCGATTCCTCGCGACCTCCCCCAAAAACCCCTGGGGGAGGTAAAAGGACTATCGAACTGATTTGTTTTCCTAAGGGAGGCGCCGCACGGCCCCATCCCGCACCGATTCCCCCGCGCCGACCGAAGGATCTACTCGCCCGCGAACGAAAAATCGCCCGGTGCCGCGATCGTCGCGTGGCACCGGGCGGGGTTCGGTCATTCTGGGGAGAGTCCAGGCGGGGGCGGGGCGCCCCTCCCCCGGCCCCTCCCCGCGCAAACTGCGCGCGGAGAGGGGAGAACTACGTCGCGTGCGTCGCGTCAGCCGCCCCAGCGCTGGTCGATGGCGGCGCGGATCTCGGCGAGCGACTTGCCGTCGGCGTGCATCTCGGCGGCCATGCGCGCCTGGCCCTGGCAGATGCCGCAGGTGGTCGCCATGTCGTCCTCGAAGCACTCCAACAGCGACCGCGTGCCGTCCCGCTCGTGGCAGTCGCAGTGGCAGTACAGCCCGTCCAGCACCTCGGGGATGCGCGCCGCGATGGTGTACGGCTCGCGGGCGCGGCTGGGCACCACCTCGCCGATGAGCACCTTGTCGCCCGTGACGCCGGCGCGCGGCTCGGGATGGTGGTTCTTGACCTTGGGCGTCTGCCGCCGCGCGCCGTGCTCCGCGTGGTCGTGCCCCGGCTGCGCCTGCGCGGCACCGGGCACGATGACCGCGCCCAAGAGCAGCGCGCAGAGCACGAGCGCCAGGCGGGAGATGCCGCGCAGGGCGGTGCCGGCGGGACGACGGGAGATCTGCATCACACGACTCGCGGGTGGACGGATGGCGGACTGGATGCGAACGCCATCCCGCCGATGCGCGAAGATACACCGCGCGCGCGGTTTTGATTCGCTGGCGCCGCGCCGACTTCTCCTTCTGGCACAATGGGACGACCGGACACATCGAGAAACTTCTTGCGGTCACCAGCTGAAAAACGAAAATTACTGGAGCGCGGTAAGCTTCGCGCGAAAAGAAGCAGCGGTTCAAAAGAGGACCCACCATTCATTACAGGAGGTCACGATGAAGCTGTGTCTTTCACTCGTGCTCGTGTTGCTCCTCCACGCGCCGGCACTGTCCGCGGCGCGAATCTACCACCTGGAGGCAAGCAAGTGGGCCATCATCTGCGACAACGGAAACGCCTTCACGTTCAGCGGGTCAGCAAATGGAGTCGCCGAAGTCTCCGAACTCCTGTGCGGCGGCTCGATTGCGGCTACGGGAGCACAGTCATGGGTCAGGTTCAGTACCCTCCAGGACGCTGATTCCCTTGTGGTTCGAGCACCAGCAGGCGGCTGGCAACTCACCTCTTCGCAGACAGCGGCTACGGCACGAACGTTCAGAGGATACCCGCCGCATGGGTACCCCTGCCTGGGATGCGCACCCTGTCCCGGAAATCCGAACGAGTTCTGCGACATCACCGGGATCATGCACGTGCATCCACGGGCCGCCCACGCCGGGTTCGCGATGTCGGGCGATGGAAGGCTGACGACGCAGCGCGAGAGTCACCTCGCGCGATCGACCTCGGCCACGCGCATCGAAGGCAGCCGCTGGGCGATCATCTGCGCGAACGGGGGAGCATACAGCTTTGCTGGATCGGAAGCGAACGTGCCGGAAGTCGCCCCTATCCTGTGCGCTGCTCCCTCGACGCCCCGCGTTGGCGCACCACGCGATGGCGGGTCCGCCCTTCAGTGGATGCAGGCCGCGGAGCAGCTCGTCGTGCAGAACGCACGCACGGGACGCTGGCAGCGACGATGAGCCGGGACTGGCAGGTGGACCGGTGATCGCGGCAGGGCCTTCACCTCCGCGCAACAGGCCGGAGTTCCGCGCGGGCTGAAGTACGAGGGCGACG
>DATING010001535.1:0-4780 GCA_035474555.1 Longimicrobium sp.
GCGCGCGGCAGCTTTCCAGCACGTACGACGACTGGGCGCTCCCCTCCAATCCATGGACGACGATGGCCAGCGGCGCGGCGTCACCGGCGGGCGGGGCGCCCTCCACCGTGGCGAAGTCCAGGTCCAGGAAGTCGCCGTCCGGCGTCTCCACGCGCTCGCGGCGGTAGTGCACGCCGTGGGGCGGCCGCACGTAGCGCCCGGCGATGGTCTGCGCGTGCGCGCCGGGCAGCCACCACGCGGGGCGAAAGGGACGCGGCGTGAACGGGATGTGATCGGTCATGCACCCAATCTAGCGCCGCGCCCCTTCCCCGTTCCACCCGTCCGGGCGATAATTCCGTGCGGTGATACAGGGAATTTCCGGAACATCCGGGCAATCGTGACGTACGCCGCCTGGAGGTGGGACGGCCGGCGATCCGGATCATCGTGGGATTCGGATCATCGTGGGATTCGGATCATCGCGGGATTCGGATCACCGTGGGATTCGGATCATCGTGGGATTCGGATCAATCGTGCGCGGACGGGGCCGGGGCCGGTGGAGCCGGCATCCGTCCAGGCGGTTGAAACCGCGGCTCCAAATTCACGAAGTCCGCCTGCGCGGACTGCGACCGCCGTCTCCGCGCCGCATCTCCAAACCTTCGCTTTTCCGCTCCGTTGTCCGCAGAAACTGCTTTCGCCATCCAACCCGCCGCCGCGCCGGAGGCCGAGGTCAGCGCCGCCGTGGCGATGACGCTCGCCGGGCTGTGCTACGCGCCGCGCCGCCGCATCGCCGAGCACCTCGCGGATCCCGCGCTGGCGACGGCGGGCGAATGGCGGATCGTCTGGGGGCCGGTGGAAACGCTGGCGAACCTGGTGTACGTGGCGTATGCGCCCGCATCCAACACGTTCGCCGTGGCCATCCGCGGCACCGTGCCCACGCCGGGGCCCGCGCAGCTGCTGAACATCTACCAGGACCTGCACGTGGCGCAGGCGGTGCCGTGGCCGCACCCGGACGCGCCGGATGCCCGCATCGCGCGGGGGACGTGGGACGGGTTGCGGGCGCTGCTTTCGCGGGCCAGCAACGGCGTAAAGCTGGATGCGTTCCTGGAGCACGCGGCGGTCGCCTTTCCCGGCGCGTCCGTCGTGGTGACGGGGCACAGCCTGGGCGGATGC
Source organism: Longimicrobium sp. (assembly GCA_035474555.1). Lineage (GTDB taxonomy): Bacteria > Gemmatimonadota > Gemmatimonadetes > Longimicrobiales > Longimicrobiaceae > Longimicrobium. The sequence goes on from DATING010001535.1 coordinate 1,150, forward strand.
CTGGCCTCCGTGCTCGCGCTGCACCTGCGGCACCGGCTGCCGGGCGTGGCGGTGGCGCCGGTTACCTTCGCGGCGCCCACGGCGGGCAACGCGGCGTTCGCGGCGTTCTTCGACGCGCTGTTTCCCGGAGCGCCGCGCTACTACAACCGGCTGGACGTGGTGCCGATGGCGTGGGCGGGATTGGACGGCGTCGCCGACCTGTTTCCCGATCCCGGCGTCCGCTGTCCGTCCGCGTTCCGGGAGACCGTGCGGCTGGTGACGAAGTGGCTTCAGCGGGCGGGCGTGAGCTACGCGCATCCGGGGCTGGGAATCGAGCTGGCGGGGGTGCCGGAGCGATTGTTCCTGAAGATGGATCCCGTGGCGGCGTTCACGCGGGAACTGCTCCGGCAGCATCACCCGGACTCGTACCTGGCGCTGCTGGGCGCGCCGTGCCTGCCGTTCGAGCTGGTGCAGCTCCCCGTCCCCATCCAGATCCCCCGGATCACGCCCCGCCCGGCGACGGATTCGGCGATGCAGGTAGCGCCATCCGACACCGGCGCGGCTGCGCCGCCCGTGGACACGATACCCACGCCGTTGTTTTCCTGAGGGAGGCGCCGCCGATCCCGTCCCGTGCACAGCACCCTGGCGCCGACCGAAGGATCTACCCTCCCGTGATCGACGGCCGCCGCGGTGCACGGGCCCTGCACGATCGTGGAGACGGGGAGCCGGTGCACGGGAGCGGTGGTCATGCACGGGCGAGTAGATCCTTCGGTCGCGCGCAAAGACTGGTGCGCGCTGATGTTATGCGCGTGCGCTCCCTCAGGAAAACAAATGGTCGGATGCCAGGACCCGTTCGCACGGGCTACGTTGTGGTGTCGGCGGAGGCCGACAGTGTGATGTCGTAGCCGCGATTTCAATCGCTCGTCGCGGGCCCCGTGATTCAATCGCTCGTCGCGCGATTCGATCGCTCTCCGTCTCCCTGGAATCGTCGCTCTCCCGTGTGGCTTCTCCCCGTGTTCTCGCAGGTGTCGTCGCTGGCGGTGCGCACGTTCTACCGGCTCACCGTGTCGGGAGAGCGGGTGCCGCGCACGGGGCCCGTGCTCATCGTCGCCAACCATCCCAACTCGCTGATGGACCCGGCGCTCGTGGCGGCCGTCGCCCGGCGGCCCGTGCGGTTCCTGGCCAAGGCGCCGCTGTTCACCGATCCGATGGTGGGCTTCCTGGTGCGCGGCTCGGGCTCGCTCCCCGTCTACCGGCAGGGCGACGGCATCAAGGGCAACAACGACGACACCTTTCGCGCCGTGCACGCCGCGCTGGCGGAGGGCTCGGCCGTCTCCCTCTTTCCCGAGGGCACGAGCCACAGCAACCCGTCGCTCGTTCCGCTCAAGACGGGCGCGGCGCGCATCGCGCTGGGCGGGGCGGCGCTGCTGGGCCAGGCGCTCCCCATCGTCCCCGTGGGGCTGGTGTTCCGGCGCAAGGACACGTTCCGCTCCGAGGCGCTGGCCGTGGTGGGGCAGCCGGTGGAGTGGGCGGACCTGGCCGATCGCGGCGAGCACGACCACGCGGCGGTGCGTGAGCTCACGGACCGCATCGAGGATGCATTGCAGGCCGTGACGCTGAACCTGGAGCGGTGGGAAGACGCGCCGCTGGTGGATACGGCGGAGGCGGTGTACTCGGCGGAGATGCCCACGGACCCGTCGCCGGCGGCGCGCGTGGCGCGGCTCAAGCGCACGACGGACGCGCTGGCCCGCCTGCGCCACGAGCGCCCGGGCGAGTGGGAGCAGCTGGCGCGCGCCGTCCACGGGCACGCACGGACGCTGCGGGTGCTGCGGATGACGCCCGTGGAGGTCCAGGCCTCCGCCAGCGCGGCCGAGGCGGCCCGGTGGACCTTCCGCCAGCTGACGGTGCTGCGCTCGCTGCTGCCCATCGCCCTCGTGGGGATGATCCTCTACTACGTCCCCTACCGGCTCACGGGCTTCCTGGCGGACCGCGCCAAATCGCCGCAGGACATCCGCGCGACGTTCAAGGCGCTCGTGGGGGCGGCGCTGCACATCGCATGGACGATCATCCTGGCGATCGCCATCGGGTGGATCTTCGGATGGCCGTTCGGGGTGGCGGCGCTGGTGCTGCTGCCGGGGCTGGCGTTCCTGACCGTCGTGGTGATCGACATGTGGCGCCGGGCCCGCGGCGAGGCGCGCCGCTTCTTCGTCCGGGCGCGGCGGGGCGAGGCGTTGCTGGAGCTGCGCGAGCGCCAGAGGACGCTCGCCGCGCGGCTGGCGGAAACCTGGGAGACGGTGCGGACATGACGGACGATCGCACGGGCAGGAGCTTCATCCGCCCAAAGCGCCGCCGCTGGACGATCATCGGCTGCGGCCTGGTCGCACTCGTGCTGCTGTTCGGCGCACGCGACTGCTACCGCTTCGACGACTTCGCGTACACGAGAGCGTACTTTCCGGCTGGTGGGGGTGAAGCGGAGATTTCGCTGATCGGCTCCTGGAGGGGCAGCAGCACCGCTCTCGCGAGCCCCTACCTCCTGCTGATTCGCTACCTCACACCGGACTCGACGTTTGAGCGCGCCGAGCTGGTCTCCTTTGTGATTCGTGATGCGGCCGGCGGAGATCCGATGGAGCTCAAGGCGGACTCGGCGGCGTACCTGCACCGCGTTCAGCCGGGGCACCACTACTGGAAGTCCATGGACGTGCCGGTGGCCGACCAGAACTTCGCCTTCATGTTCCGGTTCATGGACATCCCGCTGAAGTACCGCGACCAGGTGGTCTCCGGCCAGCTGCGGCTGATCGGTCCCGGCGGCGTACGCGAGGTCCCGTTCACGGCAACCCTGCGGATCGCCCATGAACAGGAGCTGCGCAGCCGTTTGTGGGACAGGTTGATGCTGATGAGCATCTGACGCCGGTCAGGCGCGGAAGACCAGGCTGCAGCAGGTCACGGCGCCCTCCGCCTTGGCCAGCTCGTCCGCGGGGACGGTGACGACGTCCATCCCCGCCGCCTCCAGCCGCTCGCGCGTCCGCGGAAAGTCCGTCGGGTGCACGACGCGGTCGCCGATGCGCAGCGCGTTGGCGGCGAACGGCTCGTCCGCATCCACGTCGATCAGTTCGTATCCCGCGAACGAGTCCGCCGGCACCCAGCCGCGGTTGATGAGCAGGCGGCCGTCCCCGAGCGAGGTGACGGCCGTCTTCAGGTGCAGGCACCCGCGCACGGGCACCGCCTGCACCGTGTAGCCGTACCGCCGCAGCGCATCCCGCAGCTGCCGGATCCCCGTCATGTTGGTCCGCTCCGAGCGGCCGACGAACAGCGCGCGATCGACGACCATCACGTCGCCGCCGTCCAGCCGCGCGGGCGCGTCCAGCCGCACCAGCCGCCGATACGCCGCGAGCGCATCCGCCACGGCCGCCGTCTCTGCCCGACGCGACGCGGCGCCGGGACGGGTGATGACGGCCACCTCGTCCAGCACGACCGCCGTGTCCTCGATGAACACGGAGTCCGGCATGTCGTCCCCCGCCGGCAGCCGGTGGACGTCGCAGCCGAGCTCCGCCAGCGCCCGCTCATACGCCGTGTGCTGCTCGCGCGCGCGGGCCAGGTCGATCGTCGCACGCTCCAGGTGCGTGAGCTCGCAGTGCTCCAGCGCGGGGCTGAT
>DATING010001536.1:0-6631 GCA_035474555.1 Longimicrobium sp.
CGCCGTGGTCCGCTGGGCCACGGGCGAGCCGGGGATGGCCGCGTCGCGCATTGCCTACGTGGTGCAGGGGCGTGGATCCAAGGAGATCTACGTGGTGGATTCCGACGGCGAGAACGCCACGCGCGTGACGTCGGACGGGACCATCGCGCTGTCGCCGTCGTGGTCGCCGGACGGGGGGCGCATCGCCTACACGTCGTTCCGGAGCGGGGCGCCGCTGCTGTACGAGCGCAACCTGTCCACCGGCGCGGACCGGGTGCTCTCGGACCGCGGGGGGATCAACATCACGCCGTCGTACGCGCCGGACGGGCGGAGCGTGGCGTTCGCGACCACGGTGGGCGGGCACACGGAGATCGCCACGGTGGGGCCGGACGGGCTGCGGCAGCACACGCGCGGCCGGGGCTACGAGAACCTGTCGCCGTCGTGGGCGCCGGACGGGCGGCGGCTGGCGTTCGTGAGCGACCGCCTGGGGCAGCCGCAGATCTACGTGATGACGCTGGGCGGCGAGCCGCGGCTCGTCTCCGAGTACGGCAGCCGCGGCTACAGCACGTCGCCGGACTGGTCGCCGGCAGGGCCCGTGATTGCGTACCACACGCGGGTGAACGGGCGGATGCAGATCGTGGCGGTGGACGCGGACGGCGGCGGCGCGCGCGTGCTGACGGACCGCAACACCAACGAGGACCCCAGCTGGGCACCGGACGGCCGCCACCTTGTGTTCGCCTCGCCGGACCGCGACGGGGGCGGACTGTACGTGCTGGACACGGTGACCGGCCGCGTGCGGCCGCTGCTGCGCGGGCGCGGATTCGGGCTGCCGGACTGGAGCCCGGCGCTGGTGCGGGCCGGCGGGCGCGGGACGTCGGCGTCGGCGGGGCAGTAGGCGCTGATCCGTAGTAGAATCCCTGATCCGTAGTAGATTCGCATCCGGCACGTCCCTGGGCCGTCATTCCGAACGAGGAACCGCGGGCCAAACGACGGGTTGGGCGGTAGATTGGGATCACGGGACGCGGCGGAGCCCGCGACCCGGCGATTGAAATCGCGGCATCGAAAACGTGATGTCGGCCTTCGCCGACGGGTCGGGGCAGGGCGGGTTGCCGCGCGGATGAAGCGGAGGCCCGTCGCTGCGCGACGGGGGCCCTCTCCCCCGCCGGCCTTTTCGCTCGTTCCTCGCGACGGCCGGCGACCCCTCCCCCAACTTCGGGGGAGGGGTTGGGCGGAAATCGGGTTCGGCTCTCCGGAGCGGGGCACGAGCACGCGCGGAGTAGATTTCTCGGTCGCGCGCGGAGGGCGTGCACGGGCGAGTGCCGTCAGGCGCTCCCTCGGAATGACATCCATCTGCGCGGGTGGAATTGAATTCTCCCTCCCCCGCGCAGTTTGCGGGGGAGGGCCAGGGAGGGGGGCGGGTTGCTGCCGGCGCGATCCATCTGCTTGCCCCATTTGCAGTTCCAGCAGTCCAGCGGTACCCAAGCCACACAACGCGAACACGTCGCCAGGAAGCCAGGAGATCCGATGAAGCTGCGCCACGCCGTGGTTCTTGCCCTCGTGCCCGTGATGGCACTGGGCGCGTGCAAAAAGCGTCCGGCCGTCAATCCCGGCCCGGACACGACCGCCACCGACCCGAACCCCGGCAACGACGTGGCCCGCGACGACAGCATCCGCCTGGCCGGCGAGGCGGAGGCGCGCGAACGGGCCGAGCGCGACCGCGTGAACCGCGAACGCACGGAACGCGAGACGGCCGGCGCCCGCGAGGTGCTCACGGACATCGTCTTCTTTCAGTACGACAGCGACGAGATCAGCGGCGAGGCGGAGCAGAAGCTGCGCCTGAAGGCCGCCGTGCTGGAGGCCAACCCCAACGTCCGCCTGCGCATCGAGGGGCACGCGGACCAGCGCGGCAGCACGGAGTACAACCTGGCCCTGGGTCAACGCCGCGCCGAGGCCGTGCGTACGTTCCTGGCCAACTACGGCATCGACCCGGAGCGCTTCACCACGGTGAGCTTTGGGAAGGAGCGGCCGCTGGTGGAGGGCGACGACGAGGACTCGTTCTCGCGCAACCGCCGGGCGGAGTTCGGCATCGCGGGCGGGCAGGTGACCGTGGTGCCGGAGGAGCTTCGATGAACGCGCGCACGCTTTTCGCCTGCCTGCTGCTGCCGATGACGGCGGCCTGCGTGGCGACCAAGCAGGACGTGGAGGAGCTGCGGCTGGACATGGCGCAGCAGCGCGCCGGGCAGGACTCGCTCGTGCGCGTGCTCATCCGCCGCACGGAGGGCATGCTGGACTCGCTGAGCGACCAGAACGTGCGGATGCGCGGCGACCTGTCCAACCGGCTGCTCGCCATCGAGCGGCAGCTGGTGCAGATCCAGGAATTGAGCGGCGCCAACCAGGCCCAGCTCTCGGACCTGCGCCGGCAGATCGACCAGCGCGCGGCGGAGGAGCGGCGGCGCCAGCAGGAAGCGGCCGACGCGGCGGCGGACGCCGCGCCCGACGGCGGCGGGGCGGACGCGGGCGACCCGGACGAACTGTACACGGCGGCCCAGGCGGCGCTCCGGCGCGGGTCCGTGGGGACGGCGCGCGCGGGGTTCGAGGAGTTCCTCCGCGCCCACCCGCAGCACCGGCTGGCGGCGGACGCGCAGTACAACATCGGACAGAGCTACGAGCAGGGGCGAGATCCGGCGGCCGCCATTACCGCGTATGGACGGGTGGTGGAGCTGTATCCCACCTCCGGCCGCGCGGCGGCGGCGCTGCTGCGCATGGGGCGGCTGGAGCTGGGGCGCGGCAACCGCACGGCGGCCCGCACCCACCTGAACGCCATCGTGCAGCGCTTTCCCCGCGCGCCCGAGGCCACGGAGGCGCGGACGGAGCTGCAGCGCCTGGGGACGCGGTGAACCCGCCCGTGCCAGCGGGGTCATAAGCCCGTGCGCTGCCCCTTTTGCCATCACACGGACGACCGCGTGGTCGACTCGCGCAGCGTGCGCGAGGGCCGCGCCGTGCGCCGCCGCCGCGAGTGCCTGCGCTGCGAGCGGCGCTTCACGACGTACGAGTACATCGAGGAGCGCCCGCTGCAGGTGCTCAAGCGCGACGGCGAGCGCGAGCCGTACGACCGCCGCAAGCTGCTCAACAGCATCCAGATCGCCACGGCCAAGCGCCCCATCAGCCGCACGGAGATCGACCGCATCGTCGAGGAGATCGAGCGCGAGCTGGACCGGCGCGAGAGCGGCGAGGCGCACAGCGAGGAGATCGGCGGGATGGTGATGGACCGGCTGAAGTCGCGCGACCACATTGCGTACGTGCGCTTCGCCAGCGTGTACCGAAACTTTCAGGACCCGGAAGAGTTCTACCACGAGTTCCGCGAGCTGGCGGACCGGCAGGCCGCGCGCGAGATGCGGCAGCAGCACTACGAGCTTCCCCTGGACAGCGCGCCCGGCGGCGAATCCGCCTCGCCGGCCGCGGACGGAACGGAATGACCGGCGGGGCCCCGCGCCCCGCCTTTGCGTGAGACGATGAAGAAGTTCAAGACCGGTGTGCAGGGCGAGATGCCGTTCCTCGACCACCTCGAGGAGCTGCGCTGGCGTTTGCTGTGGAGCCTGCTGGCCCTGATCCTGGGGTCGGTGGTGGGGTTCATCCTGGTGGACCGGATGGACGCCATGGAGCTGCTCATCCGCCCCATCGAGCCGTTTTTGGACGGGGGCAAGCTCAAGTACCTGAGCCCCACGGACCCGTTCTTCGTCACCATCAAGCTGTCCATCCTCACGGGGGTGGTGCTGGCGTCGCCCGTGATCATCTACCAGATCTGGGCGTTCCTGGCGCCGGCCCTGATGCCGTCGGAAAAGCGGGTGATCGTCCCCGCGCTGTACATGGGGGTGGTGCTGTTCCTCATCGGCGTGGTGATGAGCTACAAGCTGGTGCTGCCCATGACGCTCAAGTTCACCATGAGCTTTCAGACGGAGTTCCTGGACCAGTCCATCGTCATTGGGCCGTACATGGCCATGGTGACGCGGCTGCTGCTCTCGTTCGGAGTGGTGTTCGAGCTGCCGGTGGTGATCCTGATTTTGAGCGCACTGGGGCTGGTGACGCCGGAGTTCCTGGCCAGCAAGCGCCGCCACGCCGTCGCGGGGATCACCGTGCTGGCGGCCGTGCTCACCCCCGGCGACGTGATCACCGTGACGCTGATGATGATGGCGCCCCTGGTGCTGCTGTACGAGTTCAGCATCCTGCTTTCGCGCCTGGTGGCGCGCCGCCGCCGCATCGGCGCGGCGGCCGGCGCCCAGGCGTGAACGGCGGCGCGCCCGTGCCCTTCCTGATATCCATGCGCAGTCCCGTACTTTCCTCCCTTCGCGCGCCCCTCCGGGCGCTGGCCGCCGCCGCCCTGCTGATGCTGGCGGCGGCACCGGCGCTGGCGCAGGACATTCCCCTGGGCCCGCGCCCGCAGCAGCGCCCCCAGCAGCGTCCGCAGCCGGGGCGCCCCCAGCAGCCGCGTCCCCCGGCGGCGGGGCGCGACACGGTGCCCCCCGACAGCTCCGGGCGGACGCTGGTGCAGGATTCCACCCTGGACGCGCTGCTGCGGCTGCCGGGGTACGAGCCGGTGGAGTACCAGGGCGACAGCGCGCAGTTCAACAACCGCGAGCGCACGCTGCGGCTGCGGGGCGACCCGGTGGTCACGCGCGCGGGAACGCGGCTGCAGGCCACGGACAGCATCGTGTACCGCGAGTCGCGCGAGTTCGTGGAGGTGTACGGCGACCCGCAGGTGACGGGCGGGGAGCAGGACATCGCGGGCGACGTGATGTACTACGACCTGGCCAACCGGCGGGCCAACGTGCGGGGGGCGCGCACCACCATCACGGAGGGCGCGACCTGGTTCGTGGAGGGGAACGTGACGTCGGAGGAGGAGGGGCAGCGGGTGTACGCCACGCGCGGCACCTTTACCTCGGATGACCGCGAGGACCCGGCGTACCACTTTCGCGCGGACCGCATCAAGGTGATCAAGAACCGGGTGCTCGTGGGGCGCCCGGCGTACCTGTACTTTCGCAACGTTCCCGTCTTCGTGCTGCCGTTCATCGTGCAGGACCTGGGGCGGGGGCGGCGCAGCGGCTTTTTGATCCCCGAGTTCGAGATCAACGACATCATCCGCACGGACCAGCGGGGCGGGGGAACGCGGGGGACGGGGCGGCAGATCAGCAACATCGGCTACTACTGGGCCATCAACCAGTACATGGGCGCGCAGGCGGCGCTGGACTGGCGCAGCCAGAGCTGGATCGCCGTCAACGTGGGCACCCAGTTCAACGTGCGGCGCCGGTTCCTGAGCGGCAACGCGTCGCTCACGCACTACTGGCGCGAGGAGAACGCCCGCAGCTTCGCGCTGCAGGGCTCCGGATCGTGGCAGCCCAACGAGCGAACGGACCTGAGCACGGCGCTCAACTACCAGAGCAGCACGCAGTTCGAGCGCAACCGGCAGGTGGACCCGTTCGCGCAGCTGGCCACCATCAGCAGCTCGCTGTCCGTGCGCCGGCAGACGGACTGGGGCAACATCACGGCGGGCGGCGAGCTGCGGCAGGACATTTCCACGGGCGACAACAACCTGCGCTCGGACTTCAGCCTGAGCCCCAACACGGTGACGCTGTTCCCCGTGCGCGACGGGGCGCAGGAGCGCTGGTACAACGAGGGCTCGCTGACGGTGCAGAGCAACGCCCGGTACGCCCGCACGGACCCGGGCGAGGCCCTGGCCCGGCGCCTTCAGCCGTCGGAGGAGAACAGCGCGCAGGTGAGCGGCAGCGTGCGGCTGGCCAGCGTGGGCATCTCGGGCGGGGTGAACTACGCACGGCAGGCGGAGCGCGAGCTGGCGGCCATCGACAGCATCGACGCCATCGGCGAGAACGTGACGCCGGCGCAGCGCGCGTTCCTCGCCTCCAACTCCACGGAGCGGCTGGACTGGAACGCGGCCACCAGCTACGAGTTCCGGCTGATCGGGGCCACGCGGCTCACGCCCAGCATCGGCGTGCGGCAGGAGGTGGTGCGCCGCGACACCGCGTTCGAGGGGGGGATCATCCCCGACAGCATTGACCCGGGCCGCTTTGGGCAGTTCGTGACGGCGCCCCTGCGCGCGGACGTGAGCGCGCGCCTGCAGACGGAGCTGTTCGGCTTCTTTCCCGGCTTTGGCGGGTACTCGGCCATCCGGCACCACTTTCGGCCGGGGTTCCAGTACCAGTATCAGCCCGCGGTCAACCAGACGCGGGAGCAGGAGCTGGTGTTCGGCATCCAGGGCGGGCGCGAGGTGAACCGGCTTACGCTGGACCTGGACCAGACGTTCGAGGCCAAGCTGCGCGCGCCGCGCCGGGACACGGAGGTGGAGCGGGGCGCGCGGGGCGCCGGCACGGGCAACCCGCAGGGCGCGGACGTGGGCAATCCCGGCGCGCAGACGGACACGGCGCGGTCGGAGCTCACGCCGGGCGATCCCACCCTGCGCGACACGGCCGCGGCGGACACGGCGGGCGGGCGCGGCGAGGCGCCGGAGCAGGCGCGCAAGATCACGCTGCTCTCCATCAACACGTCGGCGCTCGCGTACAGCTTTGCCCCCACGGACTCCCTGGGCACGCGGTTCGAGACGCGGGACCTGACCAACACCATTCGCTCGGACCTGCTGGGC
>DATING010001537.1:0-2589 GCA_035474555.1 Longimicrobium sp.
TACGAGCGCTACGTGGGCCGCTGGAGCCGTCCCGTGGCCGCGGAGTTCGTGCGGTGGCTGGGCGTGCCGCACGGCGGGGCGTGGATGGACGTCGGCTGCGGGACGGGCGCGCTGAGCGCGGCGATCCTGGACGCCGCGGCGCCCGCGTGTGTGTGCGGCGTCGACCTGTCGCCGGAGCACGTGGCCGCCGCCCGCGCGCGCGTGGCCGATCCCCGCGCGCGGTTCGCCGTGGCCGACGCGACGCGGCTTCCAGATGAGGAGAATGCCTGCGACGCCGCCGTCTCGGGGCTCGTGCTGAACTTCGTGCCGGAGCCGGCGCGCGCGCTGGCGGAGATGCGGCGCGTGGTGCGGCCCGGCGGCACGGTAGGTGTCTACGTCTGGGACTACGCGGGGGAGATGCAGCTCATCCGCGCCTTCTGGGACGCGGCCGCGGAGCTGGATCCCGCCGCGGCGCAGCTGGACGAGGGGCGGCGCTTCGGGATCTGCCGCCCGGAGCCGCTGCGCACGTTGTTCCGGGAGGCGGGGTTGCGGGACGTGCAGGTGCGCGCGATCGACGTCCCCACGCGCTTCGCGGACTTCGACGACTACTGGCAGCCGTTCCTGGGTGGCCAGGGCCCCGCGCCCGGCTACGCGGTTTCGCTGGATGAAGATCGCCGGGTGGCGCTTCGGGAGCGCCTCCGCGCTCGGCTGCCGACCGAGCCCGACGGCGGCATCACGCTGAACGGGCGGGCCTGGGCGGCGCGGGGGACCGTGTGACGGACCTGTTGCTCCCGGTACTCAGGTGGAGAAGATGAGCACAACGCAGATCAACGAGGCGGGCCGGCTGCTCGTCCAGGCGCAGCTCCATTCGCACGGCATCGAGACGGACCGGGCGCCGGCGGGAGCGGATCACCACCTCGTGATCCGGGCTCCGGGCCATCTGGCGGAAAAGACCATCCGCGTACAGGCGAAGAGTGAGCCGATGCCCGGCGGGGGCACGGGCCGGCTGGCGCTCTCCTGGATGCTGCGCGGCGGATTCGCGGGTGATCTCATCGCGGTCACGGACCTGTCCACGTGCCGCGTCTGGATCTTTGATACGGAAGAGGCGTTCGAACGGGCACAGCAGCATCCGGCAAAGGGCGACCACCACCTGATCATGGTCACCGAGGGTGCGGGAATGAGGCGGTCCAGGCATCCCGCCATCCTGGACGAGCATTTCCGGGACGCGCTGCTCGGCGCCCGCGCAGGGGCACTCCTGGATCCCTCGTGGGCGGGAGTTTTTCGCGCGGAATGAGTGCTTTCCGCGACCCGGCGGACGCGCTGGCCATCAACCGCGCCGGCTGGGACCGGGTCGCGGCGCGCTTCTACGGCGGCACGGCGCTCCCCAGCTACGGGCCGCTCGCCCCCACGGAGGATTCGCTGCGCCTGCTGGACCCGGTATCCGGAGCGCGGGTGCTGGAGGTGGGCTGCGGGAGCGGCCACTCGCTGCGCTACCTGGCCGAGCAGGGCGCCGCGGAGCTGTGGGGCCTGGACCTGTCCCCCGCGCAGCTCGCGTTCGCCGCGGACGTGCTGCGGCCGTATCAGCCGCGGGTGCACCTGTTCGAGTCGCCCATGGAAGTCGATCCAGGCATCCCGGCGGGCGCGTTCGACCTGGTGATCTCCATCTACGCCCTGGGCTGGACGACCGACCTGCCGGCGACGCTGGCGCTGATCGCGGGATACCTGCGGCCCGGCGGATGCTTCATCTTCAGCTGGGAGCATCCCGTCTACGGCTGCCTGCGCCAGGGGGACGGGGAAATCGTCTTCGCGCATCCGTATGCGGCCGAGGGGCAGGAGGAGTACGCGTCGTGGAACGGCGTGCGCATCGTGCAGCACCGGCGGACGATGAGCACGTTCATCAACGAAGTGGTGCGCGCCGGGCTGCAGGTGGAGGCGCTCGTGGAGGGCGAGCTGGACACGACGCTGTCGACGGACGACCATGCCGATTCCACCCGCTGGTACACGATCCCCCGCGCCCGGATGATGCCGACTACATTCATCCTGAAGGCGCGCAAGCCGCTGCAGGGCGCGACGACGCCCATCATGAAAACCGATTGAGGGGATTCCGATGATCGCGAATGCCTGGAGCAACGGCGGAAATACTTATGGAATCCGCGTCGGCCCCAAGAACCGGGATGCGTTCTTCGACCAAAGCTGGACGGAGATCGAGGTCGAGATCGAGGGCGAGTTTCACAGGATTCCGATCACAGGTGGATTCTGGAACCAGTGCCCGGAGTTCCGGTCTCCGGTAATCCGCGAGTGGCTGGGGCGACATGGGATTCGCGATTGGCCTATGCGCAAACCCCCACACGTGGAACTGGTGCCGCTCGGCGGAAATCAGTTCCGGCTGGGTCCAGCGTTGAGCAACCCTCCACAGCACGCGTAACGAAGCGATGAGCCGATTCACACCTGAGTTTTTCGATTCCATCTACCGCGAGACGCCGCCGTGGGACATCGGCGCGGCGCAGCCGGACATCCTGGAGCTGATGGATGCACATCCGCCCGAAAGCCCGGTGCTGGATGCCGGATGCGGGTCCGGGGACCACGTCATCGCCCTGGCGCAGCGCGGAT
>DATING010001538.1:0-3280 GCA_035474555.1 Longimicrobium sp.
GTTGAACACGGTGAGCGCCGTGATCGCCAGGCGGTGCATGCGCGCGTCGGGAAAGTTGCCCTCGTAGATCGTGCAGAGCGTGAGCGGCAGCCCGCGCGCCCGCAGCGTCCGCAGCACCTCGCCGTAGCGCCCGCCGAACGCGTCGCGCACGTCCGCCAGCATCCCCAGCGCCTCGCCGGACGACGATACGCGGCGGTCCAGGATGTCGATGTTCATCAGCGCGTCGTTGCCGCCGATGCTCAGCACCAGATGCGTGGCATCGTCCGGGATGCGGCCGTACTGCCTGCCCATGTCCTCCGTCGTGGCGCCGTCCACGGCCACCAGCGTGGCATCCCACCCCGCCGGCAGCCGCCCCCGCAGGTGCGCGAGCACGTCCGGGCCACCCCGCACGTACGCCGCGTTGTCGAAGATGCTGTCGCCGAGAAGGACTACGTGGGGCATGATGATTTTCGCTCGCTGTGGATGGACGTCCGCGCGGGCGGGTTTTGCAAGCGCTGATCCGGCTCGGGATCAGATGTCGTCGCGGCTGAGCGGCTGAAGCCGCCGCAACAACCGCGGAAAGCCCCACAAACTGCGTGGGGCTTCAACAGCAGACGGCGGACGGATGCGGTGGGGATTCGTGCGTTGGATGTCGACGGAACACCGCGGATGCGGACGGAGGCGGCGGTGCAGTCCGCGCAGGCGGACTTCGTGACGTTGGAGCCGCGGTTTCAACCGCCTGTCGCGGGTCCGGGGCGCCGCGACGGTAGCCCGCTTCACCGGATGCGCGGCGGATGGACGCGGGATGGGTCGACGGCGGGATGATCGACGGCGGGATGGATCGGATGCGGGACGGCTCGCGCGGAACGGTATCGGCTGCGCACCGGATGGATCGGATGCGCGCGGAGGGTTCTACACGCGGGGGCGGAGGTCGATCGGCGGGAGAGGAGATCCTTCGGTCGGCGCCAGGGTTCGCGGCACGGGCGAGTGCAGGCGGCGCCTCCCTCAGGAAAACAACCGGGATGGCGAGTCGTACTGGTTCTACGCCGCATCCTCCGCGTCGAACGTCTTGAGCGCCTCGCGGGCGGCGCGGTAGCCTTCTTCCAGGAAGTACTGCGTGCGGGCGAAGTCCCACGTGCCCAGGTGGCCGATGCGGGGGCGGATCATCACCACGGGCTTGTCCTTCCACGTCTCCAGCGCGCGCTGCCGCTGGCCGGCGATGTTCATGGCCAGCACGCGCTCGTGGATGGCGATCATCCCCCGCTCAAAGTAGTCGGCGGCGGGGGGCTGGATCTCGGCGCCCACGTCCACGGCAATCACCCGGTCGGCGCCCCACTCGAACGCCTGCTTCACGGGGAGCGTGTCCAGCACCCCCCCATCCACCAGCACGTCGCCGTTCAGTCGCAGGGGCGGATAGTAGATGGGGATGGCGCACGAGGCGTACACCGCATCGGCCGGGCTCACCTCCTCGTCCAGCCCGCTGCCGAACCACACCTCGCCGCAGTTCACCAGCGACACGGCGTTCACCCGCACGGGGATTTGCGCATCCGCGAAATTCTTCAGCGGCAGGGTGCGCGCGATCCAGTTGCGGTAGGTGGCGCCGTCGAACACGGACTCCTCGCGCACGCCGCCCATCCAGACGGCGCGGCGGTTGATCTGCACGATGTCTTCCTTGCGCAGCCCGCGCGCCACGTCGGCCAGCTCGCGCCACCCCAGCCCGCCCGCGATGGACGTGGCGATGAGCGAGCCGATGCTGCAGCCGATGATGGCGTCGGGGCGAATGCCGGCCTCTTCAACGGCCTTCCACACGCCCACGTGCGCGGTGCCCTTCATCCCCCCGCCCCCCAGCACCAGCACGGTGCGGGGACGGGCGGGCGCGGGGCGGAACGGGGTCTCGGCGGTCGCGTTCACCGGGGGGCGCGGGGCACGGGTTCACGGCAGGGCGCGGGCGTGCGCGCCGCATGGTTCTTGCGGCCGGCTCCTGCCCCCTCGCGGGGGGGAGACCAGCCTTGACGCAGGGGGGAACCGGACCTAGCTTGCCGGTTGATAGTAAGAATCATTCTTGGTGATCGAGATTCCCCTGACGGGGTATGAAGGGCGATCACCATCAAGCGTGGACCACCGCCGGCCGGCACGTGCCGGGAGCCTCAGGGAGACTGATTGATGGCCGTACCGCTGCTGCAGATCACCAACCTCCATGCCGAGATCGCCGAAGACGGCACCGAGATCCTGAAGGGCCTGGACCTTACGCTCAACGAGGGCGAGATCCACGCCATCATGGGCCCCAACGGGTCCGGCAAGAGCACGCTGAGCAAGGTGATCAGCGGCCACCCGGCCTACGAGGTGACCGACGGCGAGATCCTGTTCCGCGGCGAGAGCGTGCTGGACATGGAGCCCGACGAGCGGGCCCGGGCCGGCATCTTCCTGGCCTTTCAGTATCCCGTGGAGATCCCGGGCGTGTCCGTCGCCAACTTCATGCGTACGGCGTTGAGCGCCAAGCGCGGCGAAGAGGTGGACGTGTTCGACTTCCAGGACGAGCTCGAGGCGCGGATGGGGATGCTGGAGATGGACCCCGCGTTCGCCATGCGCTCCGTGAACGACGGCTTCAGCGGCGGCGAGAAGAAGCGCAACGAGATTCTTCAGCTGGCCATGCTGGAGCCCGAGCTGGCGGTGATGGACGAGACCGACAGCGGCCTGGACATCGACGCCCTGAAGATCGTAACGGCGGGAATCAACAAGATCAAGTCCGAGCGGACGGGGATGGCGGTGCTGCTCATCACCCACTACCAGCGGATGCTGAACTACATCACGCCGGACGTGGTGCACGTGATGGTGGACGGCCGCATCATCCGCAGCGGCGGCCCCGAGCTGGCGCTGGAGCTCGAGGAGCGCGGGTATGACTGGGTCCGCGAGACGATCGGGGCCTGAGGGCGGAAAAGTACCAGGTGCCAAAGTGACAAGTGCCAAGTAACGGCACCGGCCACCAGGCACTTGGCACTTGGTACTTGGCACTTTTTCCAGGAGTCAGCATGCCTTACAACGAAGACGTCGCCGCACTCGGCCTCGACGAGTACAAGTACGGCTTTCGCGACGAAGAAGACTACATCTTCAAGAGCCGCAAGGGGCTCGACGAAGAGATCGTCCGCATGGTCAGCGCGCAGAAGGACGAGCCGGACTGGATGCTCCAGTACCGGCTCAAGGCGCTCAAGCACGCCCAGGCGCGCCCCTGGCCCACCTGGGGCGGCGACCTGAGCAACCTGAACTTCGACGAGATCTTCTTCTACATCCGCCCCAGCGAAAA
>DATING010001539.1:0-13891 GCA_035474555.1 Longimicrobium sp.
ACGCGCAGCCGCTCCCCTTGCAGCGACAGCGCACGGACGACGGCGGCGCGCGCATTCGCCGCGGCCAGGGCGGCGTCCAGGATCCGCCGGGCGTGCTCGCGCAGGGGCTGCGTCATGGAATGGATCGGGAGGAGATCGGGCGAGACGTCGCGGGCATCACGGCAGCGTTTGGCAGGGCAGGACAGTGAGCGGCGCACCCACCCACTGCCCCTGCGGGCTCTACAGGTGCGCTCCCCTGCAGAACGGGTCCCGGATGACGATGTTGCCTTCCGCGTCGTAGAAGCAGCTGCAGTTCGGATCGGGTTCCATCTGACGCCTCCATGAACGATTTCTGGCTGCAACCAAAAGATCGAGCAACGCTAATCCGCATTTGCAACGGCAGCAAGAGCGCGCAGGGCGGCGTCATGGGATGGGCGTCAGGGGCGGATTGCCGGTGAGCACGGCGTGGGCGTTGCGCGCCGCCAGCAGGGCCATGGCCGTGCGCGTCTCCCGCGTGGCCGAGCCCACGTGCGGCAGCAGCACCACGTTCGGCAGGTCGACGAGGCCCGGCGCGAGGGCCGGCTCGCGCTCGTACACGTCCAGCCCCGCACCGGCGAGCGGGCCGTCACGGAGCGCATCCACCAGCGCCGCCTCGTCCACCAGCGCGCCGCGGGCCGTGTTGATGAGATAGGAGCCCGCCCGCATCCGCCGCAGCACGTCCGCCGAGATGACGTGCCGCGTGTCCGGCGTGAGCGGCACGTGCAGGCTCAACACGTCGCTGCGCGCGATCAATCCGTCGAAGCCGGTCCACTCCGCCCCGAGCGCCGCCTCGTCCTCCGCGGAAAGCCGGGACCGCGAGTGGTAGATGACGCGCATCCCGAACGGCGCCGCCCGCCGCGCCACCGCCTGCCCGATGCGCCCCATCCCGTAGATGCCCAGCGTCCGCCCGGCGGGGTCCGCGCCCAGGTAGTCCCAGAAGCCCCAGCCGTGGTACTCGCCCGCGCGCAGGCTGCGCTCCGCGGAGGGGAGCCCGCGCATCGCCGAAAGGATCAGCGCGAACGCCAGGTCCGCCGTGGCGTCCGTCAGCACGTCCGGCGTGTTGGTGACGACGATGCCGCGCGCCCGGCACGCCGCCACGTCCACGTGCTCGTAGCCCACGACGGCGTTGGCCACCACGCGAAGGGCGGGCGCGGCCTCCAGCAGCTCCGCGTCCACCCGGTCCGTCAGCACGCAGAGCAGCGCCTCCGCGTCCGCCAGCGCGCCGCACCAGCCCTCCGGCCCGGCGATGGAGCCCAGGGGCCGCAGCAGCTCCAGCGCGTCGTCCGGCAGCGCGAACGTGGTGACGATGCGCGTCATCCGCCCACCGGCCGTTCCCACAGGCTCACGCCCACGCCGCCCAGCCCCAGCAGCGCGTGCTCGCGGATGCTCAGCTCCTGGAACCCGAACGCCTTGACGATGGGATGGACCGCGAGCCGCCGTCTCTGGAACGCCGTGCGCAGGGCCACGATCCCCTGCCCCCGCAGCCACACCTCCACCGCGGACAGCGCCTCGCGCGCCAGCCCCTGCAGCCGGTGCGCGGGGTGGATCATCAGCATCCCCAGCAGCGCGCGGTCCGGCTCCGGGTTGCCGCGCCACCAGCCGATGGCGCCCACGTCCTCCCCCGTTGCCGCCAGGGTGAGGATGGCCACGGCGCGCCCCGGCGTGGCGGCGCACGAGGCCAGCTCCTGCGCGGCGGCATCCGGCGCCACGCGCTGCCCCATCAGGATGGCGAAGTGGTCGGCGCAGGCCTCGAACACGCGCTGCAGCCGCGCCTCGTCACCGGGTGCGAGGGTGTGCAGCAGCAGGCGTCCGGTCTCCAGCTCCAGGGATACTGCGTCCACCGTCATCCGTCTCGTTCCGTGAATTGCAAGGCGCGTCGCGGGCTCCGGCGGGCAAAGTTGCCCCGCGCGCACGGCGGGGTCAAGTTGGTGGCGCCGCCGCGGGGGAGACGCGGCGGCTCAATCAACGGCACCACGACGGAGACGGGGAACGATGCAGCTGGAGTCTGCCCACTACATGCGGACGGGCGACCTGGTACGGCACGACGGCGGGCGCACGGGGAGCGTGGTGGAGGCGCTGGCCCTGTACGCCCGTGTGCGCTGGGACGAGGACGGCGGCGAAGAAGAGGTGGACCAGCTGGACCCCGCGGTCATCGTCACCGAGCGCGCCACGCGGGATTGAGGGCGCGCCGCCGCGGCGTGCATCTGTTCCGTGCTACGGTAGCAGAAAACAAAGATGCCTTAACCGCTGGCGCGCAATGACTTGTGTGTATATCATGGAGGCAAGAGTTCCCCTCCGGAGGATACCCATGATCAAGCATTACGAGCCGGCTCAGGCGCCGGCCCGCACGGTTCTCATCGTCGAGGACCAGATCGAGATGCGCGCCATCGCGAGCGCCTACCTGGAGCGCCAGGGCTACCGCGTGCTGGCCACCGACAACGGCGCCGACGCCGTCCGCACGGCCCGGGACGAGCACCCGGACCTGATCTTCATGGACATCTCCATCCCGGGGATGGACGGCATTCGCGCCACGGCCGAGCTCAAGCGCGACCCGGCCACCCGCGGCATTCCCGTCGTGATCCTCACGGCGCACCCCTACGGCTCCGTGGGCAAGCGCGCCGTGGATGCCGGGTGCGACGGCTGGCTCAACAAGCCCTGCGACCCGCGCCGTCTGCTGCAGGAAGTGCAGCGCCGGGTGGGCACCGCCCACTGACCTGCCGTCGCGCGGGATGACGTACCACGACCCCAGCTGGTGCGCGCGGCTGCACGCGCGCCCGGCGCCCCCGCCGGACGCCGCTCCCCCGACCCCGCCGCCTGCGGACGCGCCCGCCCGTCTCTTCGTGAAGCGGGAGATCCCGTCCGTGCACGAGTGCGAGCTGTGCGGCACGACCATGTACGACCACAACTGCAAGATCGTCTGCCCCAACTGCGGCTACAAACGCGACTGCAGCGACCCGTGAGAGGCACTCGCGCCTCGCCAGCCGGCGACGCGCAGCAAGAAAATCGGCCCAGGTCCCGATTGACATTCGTTGCGCAACGGGTAGATTTGATGCGTACACCAACGAGGGGAGAGGCCATGCCGAGAGCGCAGGCGCGCGATATCCGGGCAGACCAGGAGAACACGCTTCGCGTGGGCACGGTCGCCGCGGAGCTCCCGAGGGACGTGGAGTCCGACCTCGAAAGCTTCATTGCGGCGCAGAACGCCGCGTTTGAGGATGGGCGCGCATATATCGAGGCTCGTCGCAAGCGGCCGCGCAGGTAACCGCAGTTGTGGTGGGTGGAAGCATAAGCAGGGTCGGGACCGCTCGGGTCCCGGCCCTTCATCATTTCTGCCGTCACGATGGGTACGAGAAAATTCAAACCGTCCGAGACGCGGCCGGCCGGGCACGTGTTCTACGTTCCCAAGGAGGCGCGTTTGGCGGAAGATACCAAGGACCGTCGCCACCTCCTTCTGCATGATTGTACAGGAGATGGCTCTGCCGGCGCCGTCACGCTCGCCACGATGGTCCACCTGACCACAAAAGAGACGGAGCGGACGGCTCACCGTGCTCCGTTCTATCGGTTGAGGACAGCGACACTGCAGCCGCCCGATCCCGGAGCAACGGGGAGCTTCGTAAACGCGCCGCGATTGATCTTTCGCGCCGCCCACAAACTGATCGATTCTGTGGGAGAGGCCTCTCCAGAGGACATGGAGGGGACCCGCCGCGCAGTGGCCGATGCTCTGGGGATCGGCTCGCAGCCGCGGGGAGAGGGGCCCAGCGGCAGCGTCCGCGGGCGGATCGCCCGTGTTGCCGGCGCCTTGCAAAAAGATACGGGGTTTTCCTTCGGCGTGATCGTTACCAACCATGCCTACTCCTCGGAACGCCGTTTCCAGGCAATCGTCCCGATGATCGACCTGCGGATGCTGCTGCGCGATGACGAAACCCCGAGCGACTTCATCCTCGAGGAGACGGATGTTCGCCCGGGGGATCGGCCCTGGCGCGCGGCGCTGCCAAAATCCTGGGCCGAACCGCTGATCGACACGGTCCGATTGGTCACCATGACGGAGGAATGGAGAAAGGCTGCCAGCCAGAACGCTTGGCTGCCAAGGCAGACCACGATCCTGGATGCCAGCGTTGACGACCAGACCCTGCACGCAATCGAAGTGGCGCTTGCCCGGCGGCTGGGCCTCAGTGCGAGTGGGGCTGGGCCGGCCACGATCGAGCTCTCATCGCCGTCCATAGCAACGGGGGACTGATTCCCGTTGGTGCCTCGTTAGCCGGGCCCGGCAGCCTCGTCCAGGAGCGGATCGACGGGGAGGCCAGGGCATCCAGCCGCTGCGGGGAGAGGGCGCGGTGCAGCACCGCCAGGGTCAGGAGCGGGCCTTGCGGGGGAGGCGGAGCAGGTGTTATCATGGTCGCACAATTCCTCGATACGTGGTCGGCCGCGCAGGCGGCCTCCGGGTCAGGGGTCCGATCATGCCGAGGTAGGAAGGCCACCCGTCAACGGCGGGTGGCCTTCTGCGTTTCTGCCCCCGGCGGCCCCGTGGTGCCGCTACGGTAAACGGGTCACGCCCGCCCGGCAATCCGTTGCCGAGCGGGCGAAAAAACACCCCTCGGAGACGCGTCCACATTCGGCCAGGTACGGTACAAATCGGTACGGATGCGCCAGCGCACGAACGAGTTTTATCGAGACGCTTGACGAAGCGGCAGACGTCCATTTTAGTTGCGGCGTTCTCGCCCGGCGCCGCCGTTCGCGCCCGTGATCGTCACCCTCCATCATCCGAGCGCGACCCATGGCCTCCGAGACGATTTCGCCCGAACGCGGCACCGACGTGAACCACGATTCCGACGCCCCGGCGGCCGTGCTGCGCGAGCGGTTCGGGCTGGGCGAGTTCCGGCCCGGGCAGCGCCACGTGATCGACTGCCTGCTGAACGGCGGATCGGCGCTGGCGGTGTTCCCCACCGGCGGCGGCAAGTCGCTGTGCTACCAGCTCCCGGCGCTGCTGCTGGATGGCGTGACGGTGGTGGTGTCGCCGCTCATCGCGCTGATGAAGGACCAGATCGACTACCTGCGCGGACGCGGCATCCAGGCCGCGCGGCTGGACAGCTCGCTCTCGCGCGAAGAGGCGCTGGAGGTGGAGCGCGGACTGCGGGCGGGGACGCTCAAGCTCCTGTACGTGGCCCCGGAGCGCTTCAACAACGAGCGCTTCCTGGACCAGCTGGGACGCGCCCACATCTCGCTGTTCGCGGTGGACGAGGCGCACTGCATCTCGCAGTGGGGACACAACTTTCGCCCGGACTACCTCAAGCTGGCGGAGACGTCGCGCGCCGTGGGGGTGGAGCGGGTGCTGGCCCTGACGGCCACCGCCACGCCGGCCGTGGTGGACGACATCTGCGCCAGCTTCGGCATTCCGGCGGAGTGCGCGGTGGTCACCGGCTTCCATCGGCCCAACCTCTTCCTTTCCACGCTGCCCACGGAGCTGGGGCGGCGCGAACGCGTGCTGGTGGAGCGCATCCAGCGCCGCGAGCCGGGACCCGGCATCGTGTACGTGACGCTGCAAAAGACGGCGGAGCGGGTGGCGCAGGTGCTGTCGCAGGCGGGCATCCCCTCGCGCGCCTACCACGCGGGAATGGACTCGGACCAGCGCTCGGCCGTGCAGGAGTGGTGGAAGGGTTCCGACCGCGCCGTGGTGGTGGCGACCATCGCCTTCGGAATGGGGATCGACAAGGCGGACGTGCGGTACGTCTACCACTTCAACCTGCCCAAGGGGCTGGAGAGCTACAGCCAGGAGATCGGCCGTGCGGGGCGGGACGGGCTGCCGTCCACGGTGGAGCTGCTGGGGAGCCTGGAAGACTTGGGGACGCTGGAGAACTTCGTCTTTGGCGACACCCCGGACCGCGACTCGCTGCGGGGGCTGGTGCAGGAGGTGGCGGACGCGGAGGCCACGTTCGACGTGGCGCCGCTGAGCCTGGGCAACCGCCACGACATCCGCCAGCTCGTGCTGCGCACGGCGCTCACCTACCTGGAGCTCACGGGCGTGCTGCGGCAGACGACGCCGTTCTACGCCGGCTACAAGCTGCGGGTGATGGTGCCCGTGCCGGAGATCATCGGGCGCTTTCAGGGGGAGCGGGCGCGGTTCGTGGAGGGGATCTTCAAGCGCGCCAAGTTCGGCCGGACGTGGCACACGCTGGACCTGGACGGGCTGGAGCCGGAGGAGCGCAGCCGCACGGTGCGCGCGGTGGAGTGGCTGGGCGAGCAGGGGCTGGCGGAGGTGCAGGCCAGCGACCTGCGGCTGCGCTACCACAAGCTGGTGGCCCGGCCGGACGTGGATGCCGTGACGGACGACCTGGTGGCGCGCTTTCACCGCAGCGAGGCGGCGGAGATCGGGCGCATCGGGATGGTGGCGGAGCTGGTGACGCGCGAGGGGTGCCAGACCAACTACCTGCTGGCGTACTTCGGCGAGCCGCACGACATCCCCTGCGGCCACTGCACCTGGTGCGAGACGGAGCGCCGGACGGTGTTCCCGCCCCTGCCCCCGCCGCACCCGGTGGAGGCGCGCATCGACGTGACCGCGTTCCGCCGCCTGTGCGACACGCAGCCCGTGGTGCTGGGGACGCCGCGGCGGCAGGCGCGGTTCCTGTGCGGGCTCGCCAGCCCCGCGTTCACGGCCGCGAAGCTCAGCCGCCACATGATGTTCGGCGCGCTGGAGGACCAGCGGTTCGCGGAGGTGCTGCTGTGGTGCCAGGAGCAGGCGTAACCCGGATCCGCGGATCCTGCCAGGAACCGCGTCTTCGGTGGGCCGCGGATCCCCTGGACGGCGCGGATCACCGTGCTTATCCTGCCGTGCCGGACTGCCCGGGACCGTGGCCGAACCTGCGCCGCGGGTCCGGGCGCCCCTGGCGCTGGGCCTGACTGCATCGAATCCCCTTGAATCCTGGCCCGCCATGCGTCCCCTCCGCCTCGCCGTGCTTGCGCTCGCGCTCCTGCTCGTCCTGCCGGGGTGCCAGCGGTGGCGCGGGCAGCCGCTGCCAAGCGCGAGCCCGTCCGCGCAGCAGGTGCCGTCGCCCGCGCGGGTCCTGCTGTCCGACGGGAGCGCGGTCGAGGTGTGGCACGGAAGCGTGGAGCGCGACAGCCTGATCGGGCTGGTGGGGCCGCGCCCGGGGGAGCGGACGCGCTTTGCCGTCCCCGTGGCGCAGGTGCGCCGGATGAACGTCCGCGCGCTGGACATCCTCGCCACGACGGCCCTGGCCACCGTGACGACGCTGGCCCTGGTCACGACGTCGATGATCGCGCTGCTCGGCGGCGAGTGGTAACAGGGCCGCGGCCACCGGAGACGATTCTGCCTTTACCGGATCCGCGCATCGCGCGTCGGCCGCTGCCTCCGCGGGGCAGCGATCCATACGCTGCTGCAGGGTGACGGAGCAGCGCGGCGGATCGTCTTCCTTGGACCATCGGCCCGCGATGCGTAGCTTTCCCGCCGAACGACCCTCGTCCCCCCCTGATCGCCATCCCATGAAGAAGACGTTCCCTCCCGTATACCGCGCGATTTTCGTCCTGCTGCTGCTCGCCGTGGTGGCACCCCGCCCGGTCGCGGCACAGCAGGGATGGCGCGTGGAGCTGGGCGAGGCGCAGGCCCCGGAGTCGGTCCACGTGCGCCAGTTCCTCGAGGAGAATCGCCTGTTCGCCGGGCCGCAGGCAGGGCTGAACCACTGGATACGCATGCCGCGGCCGGTGACGCTGCACGCCAGGGAGTGCGCCACGTCCGACGTGCGCTGGGTGCCGGAGCAGTCCAGCGTGGAGATCTGCTACCGTCTGCTGGTTCGGCTGGCGGGGCTGCTGAACGCCTCGGACAGCACCGCCTCCGCACTCACCCCGTCGTTCTTCTTCTTCGTGCTGCACGGGGCGGCGCACGCCATCGTGGACGAGCTGAACCTGCCCACGGCGGCGGGCGAGGAGCGGGCCGTGGACGAGGTGCTGGCGCTGATCCTGGTTCCCCACGGAGGGCAGAGGGGAAGCCGGATCCTGAGCGGCGTGCAGACGCTGCAGCGCGTGGACGCGGGGTGGAACGAGTGGGAGTACGCGCAGACGCACCAGCTGACCCCGGCACGGATCGAGACCATCGCGTGCCTGGCCTACGGGGCCAACCCGTCCGCGTTCCCCGAGTACCGCCGGACCGGCCTGGTTCCCGCCGCGCGCGCCTCCGGCTGCCCGGCCGCGTACCAGCGCGTGTACAACGGGCTGGGCCAGCGTCTCGCGCGGCACATGAACTGAGTCGGCGGCAGCGCCTGGACGCCCGGCGGGATGGATGATGACGGCCCGCGGCTCCCGCCGCGGGCCGTCGTGCGTCGGGGAGGGACGCTACGCGCGCGCGGACGAGCGGCTGTCCCGGTGAGGACCGCCGTGTACGGAATCCGCACATCTTCATCCAAGCATATTTCCCACAGGCACTTGCGCCCATCTTAACGGATGTGCCGTCCGGATTCTGTACAGCTGCACAACCTTTGTTTACACGGCCGGCAGGTACCCACAAACCACCTCGGTGCATCGCCTTACACCACTGATACCGGCTGGTACATCATTCGCCTTGGAGCAGGCCGTCCGCCGCATGCATCGCGGCGTCTGCCGGGGCAGTTCCCCGCATCGAAAGCCCTCCTCATTCTCAAGGAAGCACGCTCATGAAGGCACTCCACATCGCCGCCACGCTGGCCATCGCCGCCTCGGTGTTCACCGCCACGGACGCATCGGCGCAGACGGCCACGCAGACCGTGAGCTACGAGGTCGCGGCCGTGGACCAGATCAGCGTCTCGGGCTCGCCGTCGCTCGTCGTGAACACCGCCACGGCCGGCAGCGCGCTGACCTCCGCTTCGGCGTCGGGCACATACGCGGTCACGACCAACGGCACGGGCCGCAAGATCACGGCGTCGTTGGACAGCAACATGCCGTCGGGGGTGACGCTGACGGTGTCGCTGGGCGCGCCGACGGGTGCCTCGAGCGCCGGGACGGTGACCCTGAGCACCACCGCGCAGGACGTGGTGACGGGCATCACCACCGTGAACGAGTCGGGCCTTTCCATCGGCTACGGGCTGAGCGCGACGGTCGCAGCCGGCGTGGTGCCCGCCGGCAACAAGACGGTGACCTACACCATCACCGCCGGCGCCTGAGCCTTTTCACGCAGTCCGGGGGCGGGCGCCGGCGACGGCGCCCGCCCCATCTTCTTTCTTTCGTTCCACGCATCTACCCTCGCAGGACCATGAAGCCCTTCCGCATTCTCGCCTGCGCGGCCCTCGCCGCGCTTTCCACGCCCCTCGGCGCGCAGGTCAGCGTCATCAGCAGCACGCTGGAAGAGCGGCCCGCCGCGCCCGGCGAGCGCTACACCGGCACCGTGCGCGTGCGCAACACCAGCACGCAGCCGCAGGTGGCGCGCATCTACCAGACGGACTACCGGTTCCTGGCGGACGGGCGCACGTTCTACGAGCAGCCGGGGACGGCCCCGCGCAGCAACGCGCCCTGGGTGCGCTTCAACCCCTCGCAGCTCACGCTGGCGCCGGGCGAAGAGGCGGCCGTGGCGTACGAGGTCGCGGTGCCGGCGGGGGTCCTGGGCTCGTACTGGAGCGTGCTGATGGTGGAGACGGCGCAGCCCGAGCCCGTGCGCACGGCGCAGCGCGGGGTGGGGATCACGCCCGGCATTCGCTACGCCGTGCAGCTGGCCACGCACGTGGGGCAGGCGGAGCGGCGCATTGCCCTGGAGGGGGCGCGGCTCACGGGCGAGACGGGGAGCCGGGCGCTGGAGGTGAACGTGTCCAACACGGGGGAGCAGGCGGACCGGCTGGAGCTGCGCGTGGACCTGTTCGACGCGGACGGGGCCCCCGCCGGGCGGCTGTCCAGCTCGCGCGGGCTGGTGTATCCGGGCACCTCCATCCACCAGCGCTTCGAACTCCCGGCGCTCCCGGCGGGCACCTATCGCGCGCTACTGGTGGTGGACACCGGCTCCGACGAGGTGTTCGGCGCGGAGTACACGCTCAAGCTGTAGCGGCGGATGCGGTTCCCCATCCTGCTCGTCCTGACCCTGGGCCTTTGCGCGGCGGATCGCGCGGAGGCCCAGCTCGCGCGCGTGGAGCGGCGCGGGGCGGCCGAGGTCGCCGGCACCCCGGGCGAGCCGCTGACGCTCCCCTTTCGCGTGACCAACCTTGCCGCCGCCCCCGCCGCCCTCGCTGGCGAGGCGAGCGTCCCGGCGGGATGGCGGATCGCGGGCGGCGGCGCCCCCGGCACGCTGGCCGCGGGCGCGTCGGAGCTGCGCCTGGTGGGCGTGGGCGTGCCGGCATCCGCCGCGGCGGGGCGCCACGTGGTGCGCTACCGAGCGGGGGGCGCGGCGGACTCCGCCGTCGTGGTGGTGGCGGAGCGGCGCGCCATCGTGGCGGAGCCCGTGGACGGCGAGGGGATGGCCGTCGCGGGGACGGAGTACGCCGTGCGCTTTCGGGTGGCGAACCGCGGCAACGTGGCCGAGCGGCTGGCGATCCGCGCGGAGGGCGACCAGGGGATCCGCGCCGCGGCGGACTCCGCCGCGCTCCTCCTGCCCCCGGGCGCGGAGGCGACGGTCACCGTGCGGGGCGCAACGGACGCGCGCACGGCCGCCAGCCTGCGCCACCAGGTCACGCTGCACGCGGCCGGCGCGGACACGTCCGTCGTCGCGCGGACGATGGTGCGCGTGGTGCCGCGCGGCGGCGCGCGGGTGCAGCGCCCGCGGCTGCCGGCGGAGATCCGCGTGCGCGCGGCGGACTCGCTCTCCGCCGCCTCCGTCTCCTTCTCCGCGCACGGGCCGCTGGACGCGGCGGGGCGGGTGCGGCTGGACGTGGAGGCGCGCACGGCCGATCCCGTGGGGACGCCGTTCGCCCGGCAGGACGAGTACCGGCTGCGGCTGGACGGCCCCGGCTTTGGCCTGCAGCTGGGCGACGGCGTGTACGCCCTGTCGCGGCTCACGGAGCCGGGGCGCTACGGGTTCGGCGCCGGGGGATCGGTGTCGCGGGGGAGGGTGCACGTGGGCGGGATGGTGGCCCGCGACCGGCGCGGCGAGGGGCGCGGCGGCGTGGCGGGCGGGTTCGCGCGGCTGGGGACGGAGCGGATGCGGGTGGGGCTGGCCTACGTGCGCCCCGATTCCGCCCCGGCGCGGTGGACGGTGGGGGGCGTGGCGGAGCTCCACCGCCTGCTGCGCGTGGAGGCCGAGGCCGCGCCCGCGTCGGGAGATTCCGTACTGCCGCGCGCCCTCCACCTGCGCGGCAGCAGCCGCATCCTCTCCTACGACGTGCTTCACCTGCGGGGCGGACCGGCGTACCACGGGCTGGGGACCACAGACCAGGACTTCGCCTCGGCCACGCTGCGCCCGTTCGGCGCGCTGTCGCTGAGCGCGTCGGCCCGGCGCGGCGGCGACGTGGTGCTGGCGGCGGATTCCGTCATCTTTCTCCGCGCCTTTCGCCGGGCGGGGCTCTCGTGGGGGAGCTGGCTGCTGGTGGAGGCGCGCGAGGCCGCGGGCGACTCGGCGTCGCGCGGCGACTTTCGCTCCGTCTACGGGCGCATCGGCGTGCCGCTGTGGCGCAACGGGTGGATCTACCCCGGCGTGGAGTCCGGCACGGTGGTCACCGCCCCGGGCGCGGCGCCCGAGCCGTATCGCGTCTACTCCCTGCAGTCCACCTTTTCCAGCCGCGGCGCCTCGCTCTGGGCCAACGTGCAGCTGCGCGACGGCGCGTCGGCGTACCACGCGGGGGATCGCGAGCTGTCCGCCGCGTTCTCGGCCCACCTCTCCGTGCTGCCGCGGACCGTGCTGCGGGTGGCCGGGCAGGGGCGGCGCATTGGCGAGGGGGCGCTGGAGGGATCGGTGGACGTGGCCCTAGAGCGGACGCTCCCGGCGGACCACCGGGTCTCCATCCGCGGCCTGGCCGTGGCGCAGCCGCTGGGGGGATGGAGGCCGCGGATGTACGTGGAGTACGGCGCGCCTCTGGGCATTCCCCTCCCCGTACGGGGCCAGGAGCGCGTGGTGGTGCGCCTGGTGGACGCGCGAACGGGGCGCCCCATGGCCGGCGTGCTGGTGCGCGCGGGCGACCGCATGGCCGTGACGGACCGGCGGGGGGTGGCGGTGTTCGCGGGCATGGGGCCCGGCACGCACCCCGTGCGGGTAGACGCGTCCGCGGGCGCCGAGCTGGTGGCCGACCGTCCGCTCCCCGCGCCCCTGACGGGCGCCGGGACGGCGCGTGTGGAGCTGCGGATGCAGGCCGCCGCGCGCCTGGAGGGCATGGTGCGGCGGGTGGCGGCCGATTCCGCGGCGTCGCCGATGGCCGGCGTCACCGTGCGCCTCACCGGCCCCGGCGGCGCGCACCGTGCCGTCACGGACGGGGAGGGCCGGTTCCGCGTGACCGGCATGCGTTCCGGCTGGTGGCGGGTGCGGGTGGATGTCGCGTCGCTCCCCCGCCACCACGCGGCGCGTGAGGACCAGCACGTGCTCCTGCAGCCCGGCGGCAGCGGCGAGGCGCTGGTGGTGGTGGTGGAGAAGGAGCGCGCGGTGCAGATGATCCAAGCGGCGGAGCTGACGCTGCAGTAGGCGGGGACTGCGGGAACTGCGGGTTACAGGGGACAGGGGACAGGTTACAGGTTACAGGGAACGGCCCGCGACGATTCCGCCGCGTCCGGATGGACCGCCGTAACGCAGTTGAAGCCCCGTTCGGCGAGCGCAGCGAGCCGAGACGGGGCTTATGGCTTTCCCAGCGGCGGCTTCAGCCGCTCAGGCGGGGGGCTGGCTTGGTGGTGGTTTACCCGCCCAGGCCGGAGACCGGGCCCCGGAGCGGGAATACGGCCATCGCGGGAGGCGGGCCTCGGCGGAAGGAAGCCGGCACCCGCTCCGCAGCTCCACCGGGCTCGACTCCTTCCCACCGCCGCGACCACCGCTCGGCCAGACGTGCGGCGGCGTCCCCGCGCGAAACTTTCGCCGGGCACCGGCGTACGGAACGCGCCGCGCGGTTGTGCTCGACGGCCGCGCACCGGATATTCATCGGTTCACCCGCACGGCCCGCCGGGGCGCCCTGTCCGGCGCCCCTTCCGCACGTTCTCGCGGGCCGTCCCCAGATAGATCGCACATCGTGGCCAAACCGCCCAGCCGCCCGGCCCAGCCCGGCACGTCGCCCGACGCCGCCCTCCCGGCGGAGGCATCCACCCCGCCCGCGCGCGGCGAGCGCACGGAGCTGGTGGGCACCCTGCGCTCCAAGGAGCAGCTGCGCGCCCGCGACAAGGCGCGCGGCAAGAGCGCGCCGGTGGCGGACGCGGGGGGCACGGCGTGGGAGTGGCTCAAGTCCGTGGGCGCGGCCATCCTGCTGTTCTTCGTCATCCGCACCTTTCTCATCACGGCGTACTCCATCCCGTCGGAGAGCATGGAGGAAACGCTGCTGGTGGGCGACTACCTGATGGCCAACAACGCCCTGTTCGGCGCCACCATCCCGTTCACGGACGTCAAGCTGCCGGCCCTGCGCGATCCCCGGCGGGGCGAGATCGTCGTATTCCGCCCCACGTACAACGAGCCGCAGATCGACGTGGTGAAGCGGGTGATCGGCACGCCCGGCGACACGCTGCAGATGGCCAACGGCGTGCTGTTTCGCAACGGCCAGCGCACGGCCGAGCCGTACGCGCACTACGACCAGGGATTCGACGAGCCCATCGAAATGGAGGGCTTTGGGCTAATGGATCCCAACATCCGCCCCGAGGCCTACGGCGCCAAGAACCACCTGCCGCTCCTGCTTTCCACCGTGAACCCGCGCCAGTACCGCCCCTCGCGCAACAACTGGGGCCCGCTGGTGGTGCCGGCGGGGCACTACTGGCTGATGGGCGACAACCGCGACCAGTCGCTGGACTC
>DATING010001540.1:0-1794 GCA_035474555.1 Longimicrobium sp.
GGCGCGCGGGTCTCGCTAGCGGCTTCTTTCAGCACTGTCCTCGCGGCTCAGCACCTTGCCATTTGCTCGGGTCGCTACGACCAACTCCCCAGAGGACTTGCACCTCCAAGCTCCAGCCCATGCCGGGCACACATGCAGAAAGGCCCGCGGGAGCGAGTCCCGCGGGCCTTTCGCGATCCGCCGGGGGCGGAAATCAGACCGTGAACGAGCTGCCGCAGCCGCAGCCGCCGCTGGCGTTCGGGTTGTTGAACGTGAAGCCGGAGCCCTGGAAGGTGCTCACGTAGTCGATCTCGCAGCCGTTCAGGTACTGCAGGCTGAACGGATCCACGAACAGGTGGATGCCCTCGGAGTCGAGCACGATGTCGTCCTCGCCCGGCTCGTCCTCGATGTTGAGCCCGTACTGAAAGCCCGAGCAGCCGCCCGGCAGCACGCCCACGCGCAGGCCGGCGGTGTCCGCCGCGCCCTGCTCCTCGATGTAGCGCCGAACCTCGGCGGCCGCGGTGGCCGTGAGGTTGACGGGGATGGCCGGGGCCTCGGTCTGGGTGGTGGCGGTCTGTGCCTGCATCGGTGATCCCCCGTTGTGTCGGGTGAGCGCGGAATCGCGCATCTACCGTTGTTCAAACGACTTGTACCCACACCGGAACCGCAGGTTTCACGCCTGCCGCGGCCCCGGCTGGGACTGCTCGATCAAAGATAATCAACCTCGCCATCCTTCACCACCTTTCCGTTTCGGCCAGGATGTGATCCACGGCCTCGAAAACGGTGTGGACGGTGACCGCCCACGGCATTCCGGCCGCCCCACCGGGGTCCGTATCGGGCCCGCAGACCAGGATGGCGCGCCCCCCGAAGCGTCCCGCCGGCTCCAGGTCGCGGGGGCGGTCGCCCACCCACCAGCTTTGCGCCAGGTCGAGCCCATGCTCGCGCGCGGCGCGCAGGTACATCCCCGCGCCGGGCTTGCGGTCGGCGTCGGGATCGCCCGTATCCTCGTGCGACGTGGCGTGGTACGACGCGTCCAGCCGGGCGCCGTGCGCGGCCAGGTGGGCCAGGAGGCGGGCGTGCACGGCCTGGTAGTCCGCCTCGGTAAAGTAGCCGCGGCCGATGCCGGACTGGTTGGTGGCCAGCACGCTGAAGGCGCCGGCCGCGTTCAATCGAGCCACGGCCTCGCCCGCGCCGGGGAGCAGCTCCACGCCGTCCGGGTCCGCCAGGTAGTGGCGGTCGACGATGAGCGTGCCGTCGCGGTCCAGGAAGACGGCGGGGCGCAGGGATTCGGGCATGGGCGGCGGTCGCGGGAGGGATCGGCTCGACACAGCGAATGTGGATGCGGCGGCGCCGTGCGTCAACGAGGCCCCCACCCGGCAAACTGCGTCCCCCACCCCCCGGCCCCCTCCCCCCTCGTTCCTCGTGGAGAGGGGGAGAACCCAGGTCGAGCACGAGGGGCGGGCATCCAGCGGCGCCCCCACCCGCTCGATTTCTCGCGACCTCCCCCAAAAATTCTTGGGGAGGTGAGATGGATCGTGCACGACGGCGGGCTGGCTGCACCGGCGGAGAGCCCCCTCCCCCCGGCCCCCTCCCCCGCTTCGCGGGCAGGAGGGGGAGAACTGCGGGTCGGAGCGGGGAGGGATGGATCGCGCCGGCAGCGGGCGGCCCCTCCCCCGGCCCCTCCCCGCTCGTTCCTCGCGGAGAGGGGAGAAAGCCCACCCCGTGCGCGGGCTGCCGCTGGCGGCGTGGCACTCGCCCGCGACGGACAGTCCGCGCAGGCGGACTTCGTGTGGTCGTTGCGGCGAATTCATTCGC
>DATING010001541.1:0-2241 GCA_035474555.1 Longimicrobium sp.
GTTCTCTGCGCCCTCTGCGTGAAACTGCCGTTTCCGTTGGATGCGGGGCTTTGCCACGTTAAACCCCGGGACGGGGGATGCCGCACGCGCCGCGGGCTGGTGCGGCGGGCGCACGGCGGTTACTTTCCCCGTGCAAGCCGCCAGGGGTACTTCGCTGCGATCAGCGGAGTTGAGACAGTCCCTTGGAACCTGATCCGGTTCACACCGGCGTAGGGAGCGCGGCGTGTCGCATTCGATGGAATCCATCCGCCCGTGCCGTTCATCCGGCCGGAGGAGGGTGATTCCATCCAGGCGCCACCCCGGATCTCCCGGCGTGGCGCCTTTTTTCGTCCCATGCGCCCCGCTGGAATCCATCCGCGTCCCGTCCGCCGGGCTGATCCGGATCGTCCCGCTCCCGCAGCATGGAGACGCAGATGATCGACCGAGCCCGCCCCGACAACGCCCCCGCCCCGACCGCCGGGGACTACGGCGACGCGTTCCCCGCCAGCCGCAAGGTGTACGTGGAGGGGCGCCACGGCATCCGCGTGCCCATGCGCGAGATCGTGCTGAGCGGCGGCGAGCCCCCGCTGCGCGTGTACGACACCGCCGGCCCGCTGGGGATCGACGTGCGCCACGGCCTGCATCCGCTCCGCGCCGAGTGGATCCGCGCCCGCGGCGACGTGGCCGAGGCGTCGCGCACGTATCGCCCGCTCCCCGGCGCCCAGGCGGTGGAGATGCCCGAGTCGCTGCACCGGCCCACCCTGCGCGGCACGGGCAACGTCACGCAGATGCATTACGCGCGGCGCGGCGAGATCACGCCCGAGATGGAGTTCGTGGCCCTGCGCGAGGGGATGGACCCCGAGTTCGTGCGCAGCGAAGTGGCGCGCGGGCGGGCCATCATCCCCGCCAACATCAACCACCCCGAGTTGGAGCCGATGATCATCGGCCGCGGCTTCAAGGTGAAGATCAACGCCAACATCGGGAACAGCGCCGTCCGCTCGTCCATCGAGGACGAGGTGGAGAAGCTGCGCTGGGCCACGCTCTGGGGCGCCGACACGGTGATGGACCTGTCGACGGGGAAGAACATCCACGAGACGCGGGAGTGGATCATCCGCAACTCGCCCGTGCCCATCGGCACCGTGCCCATCTACCAGGCGCTGGAAAAGGTGGGCGGCGTGCCCGAGGAGCTGACGTGGGAGATCTACCGCGACACGCTCATCGAGCAGGCGGAGCAGGGCGTGGACTACTTTACCGTCCACGCCGGCGTGCTGCTGCGCTACGTGCCCATGACGGCCAACCGGATGACGGGGATCGTCAGCCGCGGCGGATCGATCATCGCCAAGTGGTGCCTGTCGCATCACAAGGAATCGTTCCTGTACACCCACTTCCGCGAGATCTGCGAGATCATGCGGGCGTACGACGTGGCGTTCTCGCTGGGTGACGGGCTGCGGCCGGGAAGCATCTACGACGCCAACGACGAGGCGCAGTTCGCGGAGCTGCGCACCCAGGGCGAGCTGAACAAGATCGCCTGGGAGTTCGACGTGCAGACGATGAACGAGGGACCCGGCCACGTGCCCATGCATCTCATCAAGGAGAACATGGACAAGCAGCTGGAGTGGTGCCACGAGGCGCCGTTCTACACGCTGGGGCCGCTCACCACGGACATCGCGCCGGGGTACGACCACATCACCTCGGCGATCGGCGCCGCGCAGATCGGGTGGTACGGCACGGCCATGCTGTGCTACGTGACGCCCAAGGAGCACCTGGGCCTGCCCAACCGCGACGACGTAAAGGCGGGCGTGTTCACCTACAAGATCGCCGCCCACGCGGCCGATCTCGCGAAGGGGCACCCGCGCGCGCAGGAGTGGGACAACGCGCTGAGCAAGGCGCGCTTCGAGTTCCGCTGGCGCGACCAGTTCAACCTGGCGCTGGATCCGCAGACGGCGCTGGCGTACCACGACGAGACGCTGCCGGCCGAGGGCGCCAAGATCGCGCACTTCTGCAGCATGTGCGGACCCAAGTTCTGCTCGATGAAGATCACGCAGGACGTGCGCGAGTACGCCGCCACGCTGGGGATGGAATCGACCTACGCCATCGAGACCGGCATGCAGCAGAAGTCCGCCGAGTTCCGCCAGCGCGGCGGCGAGGTGTACCTGCCGGCGGAGGTGGTCCGCGCCGATGCGTCCACCGAGGCGGAGGAGACGGTCGCGGCGGATAGATTGCGGCCGATTGGCAGATGATGACGCGGGGAGCACCGGCTGG
>DATING010001542.1:0-8352 GCA_035474555.1 Longimicrobium sp.
GGCGATGCCGCCAGCGCCGAGACGCTGCGCACGGCGCTCGCCATGGGGGCCGACAACGCGGTGCTGCTCAAGACGGACGGCAAGCCCGAGGGGCTGGCCGTGGCGCGGGTGCTGGCCGAGGAGCTCAAGGGGCGCGAGTTCGACGTGGCGCTCTTCGGGATGAAGGCCATCGACGACGACCTGCAGGCCGTGGGGGCCATGACGGCCGAGCTGCTGGACCTGCCCGCCGTGACGGCCGTGACGGAGTTCTCGTGGGAGGCCGGCAAGGTGACGGCGCACCGCGAGATCGAGGGCGGCCACGAGGTGGTGGAGCTCAAGACGCCGTGCGTGGTCACGCTCACCAAGGGCGCCTACGAGCCGCGCTACGCGTCGCTCAAGGGCATCATGGCGGCCAAGAAGAAGCCGCTGGAGGAAAAGGCCGCCACGGCGGGCGATTCCCCGGTGGAGGTGCGCAAGCTCAGCATGCCCGCCGAGCGCCAGGCCGGCCGCATCGTGGGCGAGGGCCCCGACGCCGTGCCCGAGCTGCTGCGGCTGCTGCGGCAAGAGGCGAAGGTCATCTGACGGCGGGTTACAGGTGATAGGTTACGGGTTACAGCCTGCAACTACGACGTCGTTGCTTGCTGTAACCTGTCCCCTGTAACCTGTCCCCCGCAGTTTTCCCGGTTACGAGACCCTGAGAGGACGCAACCATATGCCAGGCATTTTCGCGTTCGCGGAGACGCGCGACGGTGAGATCCGCAAGGTGGCCCACGAGGTGGTGACCGCCGCCCGCACCCTGGCCGACGCGCTGGGCACCGAGGTGCACGCCGTGCTGCTGGGCGGCTCGGGCACCGGCGGGGCCGCGGCGGAGCTGGGTGCCGCCGGCGCCGACAAGGTGTTCGTCGGCGAGTCCGACGCGTTCGGCAAGTACTCGGCGGAGGGCTTTACGACCGTCATCGTCAAGTTCATCCAGGAGCACGGCTGCGACGCCGCCATCTTCCCCGCGTCGTCGCTGGGCAAGGACCTGGCGCCGCGCGTGGCCGCCCGCCTGGGCGCGGGCTACCTGGCGGACTGCACGGCGCTGGAGGTGCAGGACGGCACGGTGGTCGCCACGCGCCCCCAAGCCTCCGGCAAGATCATCGGGCAGGTGGCGGCCACGGCCAAGCCGCCCGTGATCACCGTGCGCCCCAACGTCTTCCTTCCCGCCGACAGCGCCAAGGCGGGCGAGGTACAGTCGCTGGACGTGTCGGTGAACGAGGCGGACTTCGGCGCCATCGTCCGCGAGATCAAGGCGGGCGCGGCGGAAAAGATGGACGTGGGCGAGGCGCCTATCATCGTCTCCGGCGGCCGCGGGCTGGGAACGCCCGAGAACTTCAAGCTGCTGGAAGACCTGGCCGATGCGTTCGGCGGCAAGGCGGCCGTGGGCGCGTCGCGCGCGGTGGTGGACGCCGGCTGGCGGCCCCACAGCGAGCAGGTGGGGCAGACGGGCAAGACGGTGGCGCCCACGCTGTACATCGCGGTGGGCATCTCCGGCGCCATCCAGCACCTGGCCGGGATGCGCACGTCGCGCTACATCGTGGCCATCAACAAGGATCCCGAGGCGCCCATCTTCAAGGTGGCCGACTACGGCATCGTGGGCGACCTGCACCAGATCCTGCCGCGCATGACCGAGGAAGTCCGCAAGATGATGGCGTAGGCCATCGTCCGGATGGTTGGAAGGGGTGGGGCGGGGATGGGGGAGAGGGACGCGGGCTTCGGCTCGCGTCCCTCTTCGCGTGGGGGGAGGATGCGGATTCCTATCGCGGAAGCCGGCTCGGTGACAGAGCGAATGAATTCGCCGCAACAACGACACGAAGTCCGCCTGCGCGGACTCCCGTCGCGGCGAAGTGCCGTGGGGCGGGGCGGAGCACGTGCACGGGCGGAGTCGATTCCCCGATCGCGCACGGGGCGTGTGCACGGCCGAGTGCCGTCGGCGCTCCGGCCCCGCGGGCGGGCCATGCGCCGCGACGGAAGGTCTCCCCTCGCCGCGCGGCAGTTTGCGCGGGGAGGGGCGGGGGAGGGGCGGGTTGCTGCCGGCGCGGTCCCGCTTCGTCCAGCGGAGCCCTGGGGACGGCGGTCCGTCCCATCCCCGCGCGGCGGTGCCCTCGTGCGGTTGACACAAGTGCAAGCGACCGGATAGTTTTACGCGTTTCCGCGCACCGGGAGCCCGGCAGGCGCGTGTCTTTGCATTCCGGTACACCCCGGGGCCCGTTCCGGCGCCCCTTCCTCCAGAGCTTGCCGAGGACCCTCGCATGGCATCGTCGTCTTCCACCGTCTCCCGTACCCGCCCGGCATCCAGTTCGCTGCACCCGGACGACGCCATGGCGCTGCGCGCCGCCGCGCTCTCCGCGTGGGCCAAGCGCAACGCCCGCATCATCATCGGGCTGTCGGTGCTGGCCGTGCTGGTGGTCGGCGGCCTGGTGGTGTGGAACTACCTGAAGGGGCAGCGCGAGGCCCAGGCGGCCCAGGAGCTGCTGGCCCTGCGGCAGAACCCCGCGGTGGCCACGGCGGCGGGCGCGCGCGAGGTGGAGACCTTCATCCAGCAGTACGACGGCACCACGGAGGCCGACGAGGCCCGCCTGATGCTGGCCGAGCTGCGCATGAACGCGGGCAACCCCCGCGGCGCCATCTCGGAACTCACGGAGCTGGCCGGGAGCGGCTCCACGCTGGCCCCGCAGGCGGGTATGATGCTGGGCTCGGCGCACGCGCAGGCCGGCGACCGCGCGGCGGCCATCCGCGCCTACGAGGCGGCGGCCGAGAAGTCGCGCCTGCGCTACCAGCGCTTCGAGGCGCTGGGCCAGGCGGCGCTGCAGCACGAGGTGGGCGGCAACTACGCGGGCGCGGCGGAGATCTACCGCCGGCTGCTGGCCGAGGCCGAGCCCAACTCGCAGCAGGCCACCGTGGTGGAGATGCGCATGACGGAGGCGCTGGCCCGCGCCACCGCCCGCTAGCCGCCGTCTGGCCGGCGCCGCCGTGCCGATGTTCACCGCCGCCCCCCTGGGGCTCATCGAGATCCCGTTCCCCCGGATCGACCCCGTGGCCCTGGAGATTCCGGGGCCGCTGGCCGTCCGGTGGTACGGGATCGCGTTCATGCTGGCCTTTACGGCGGGGTACCTGGCCCTGCGGCGCCTGGCCCGCAGCGGCTTTCTGCCCGTCAAGCCCGACGGGGCCGGGGACCTGGTCTTTTCGCTCATCGTGGGCGTGATCCTGGGCGGGCGCCTGGGCTACATCCTCTTCTACGACTTCGCCAGCTTTGCCGCCAACCCGGCGCGGATCATCCGCGTGTGGGAGGGCGGGCTGGCGTTCCACGGCGGGTTCCTGGGCGCGACCCTCGCGGGCGCCTGGTACGCCCGCAAGCACGGCGTGCCCTTTCTGCGCCTGGGCGATTCCATCTGCCTGGGGGTGCTGCCGGGGATCTTCCTGGTGCGCCTGGCCAACTTCATCAACGGCGAGCTGTACGGCCGGGTGACGACGGAGGCGGTGCCGTGGGCCGTGCGCTTTCCCACCGATCCGGTCGCCATGCGCCTGACGGGCGCGGCCGCGGGGCGCGGGCTGCAGGAGCGCGAGCGCCTGATCGAGCAGGCGTACGAGAGCGGGCTGTGGGACCAGGTCCGCGACCAGGTGCCGCTCCGCCATCCCTCCCAGCTGTACGAGGGGCTCACGGAGGGACTGGTGCTGGGGCTGGTGATGTGGGCCGTGTACGCGTGGTTCCGGGGGCGGGGAAGGGACCCGGCGCCGGGCACGTTCGGCGGCATCTTCCTCATCGGCTACGGCGTGTTCCGCTCGTGGATGGAGCTGTACCGGCAGCCGGACGCGCAGTTCACGGACGCGGGCGACCCGGTGGGCACCGTACTCGGTCCGCTGACCATGGGGCAGACGCTCAGCGTCGCGATGATCATCGGCGGGGTGTACCTGCTGGTGCGCGGG
Organism: Longimicrobium sp.; assembly: GCA_035474555.1. Classification (GTDB taxonomy): domain Bacteria; phylum Gemmatimonadota; class Gemmatimonadetes; order Longimicrobiales; family Longimicrobiaceae; genus Longimicrobium. Next base: position 3,946 of record DATING010001542.1, read on the forward strand.
CTCCGGCAGGGGAGCGTGCCCGCCAGCCAGCCGCTCCCGCCGGACCCCGTGGCCATCCGGGTGCGCTGAAGCACGGACCGGGCTCCGCGGCCCGGTCCGTCCGCGGATCCCCCTCCCGCTCCACGCCGTGTCTGCCGCGTCCGGCCGCGCCGGCGAACCGGAGCCGCTTCCGGGTGTAGCTCCGGGCGGACTCCAGACCTCGAACGATCTCCATGGGCGCCGGACACCACCACCACCACGGACATTCCCACGGCCACGCGCACGGGGCCGCGAGCAACCGCCGCCGCCTGACGTGGACGCTGGCGCTGGCGGCCGTGTACATGGTCGCCGAGCTGGTCGGCGGGCTGATGGCCAACTCGCTGGCGCTGCTGGCCGATGCCGGGCACATGCTGAGCGACGTGGGCGCGCTGGCCCTGGCCCTGTTCGCCATGTGGATGGCGCAGAAGCCCGCCACCCCCCAGCGCACCTTTGGCTACCTGCGCACGGAGATCCTGGCGGCGCTGTTCAACGCGGCCACGCTCATCGCCATCTCGCTGTTCATCTTCGTGGAGGCGTACGGGCGCTTCCAGCACCCGGAGCCGGTGGCGGGGCTCACGGTGATGTGGATTGCCGCGGGCGGGCTGGCGGTGAACGTGGCCGGCCTGTTCGTGCTGCACGGCGGGCGCGACGAGAGCCTGAACATCCGCGGCGCCTGGCTGCACATGCTGACGGACGCGCTGGGGAGCGTGGGCGCCGTCCTGGGCGGCCTGGCCGTGTACGCGTTCGGCTGGCGGTGGGCGGACCCCGCGGTGTCGGTGGCCATCGCGGTGCTGGTGCTGTACTCGTCGTGGCACCTGCTGCGCGAAAGCGTGAACGTGCTGCTGGAGGCCACCCCGGGGCACATCGACCTGGAGGCGGTGCGCGGGGCCATGCTGCAGGTGGACGGCGTGGAGGAGGTGCACGACCTGCACGTGTGGACCATCACGAGCGGGATGGATGCCATGAGCGGCCACGTGGTGGTGGGCGAGCGGATGGAGCGCCGCCAGTCCGGCGAGATCCTTTCGGACCTGCACTGCATGCTGCACGACCGCTTCGGCCTGCACCACCTCACCATCCAGATCGAGCCGCGCGGCTTCGAGGAGCACGCCTGCGTTCCCCTGGCCGGCGCGGAGCATGTCGCGCGGGTGTAGCCCGGCGGATGCGCGGGATGGAGATCGGCCGCTTGCCTGGAGATCAGGCGAGCGGCCGATTTTGCGTTTGGATCGAGATGGTGCAGCGGCGGGGATCGCGGATCGTGCCAGGCGGAGGTCCGGGCCGGGTGGCGCACCCCCAGCCCAGGCGGTTGAAACCGCGGCTCGAAATTCACGAAGTCCGCCTTCGCGGACTGCACGGGAAAGCCTAGTCGTCGGAGACGCGCTCCAGCGCGGGGGCGAGTTTTCCTTCGCGGTGGTGGCGCTCCTGGTTCAGCACGTAGGAGCGCACCATCGGCACGTGCGAGCGGGAGACGGAGAACGAGCCGTAGCTGCCCTGCCACTTGAAGAACGTGCCCGGCTTGAGGGCGTGGTTCACCATGTGTGATGATCCGCCTTTCAGCGACTTCGCCACGTCGGCGATGCAGACACTGGTGGGGACCTTGAGCAGCACGTGGACGTGGTCTTCGATGCCGCCCACGGCGATGAGCTCGCATCCGCCGCGACCCGCCTGCTCCTGGATGCCCTGGAAGACGGGGACGCGGATGGCCGGCGTAATGAGCGGCAGCCGGTCCCACGTGGCCCACACGAGGTGCACGTACAGCTTGGAGTAATTTCCCCGCATCCACCCCTCCCGCTCACCCGGTCGCGCTGTCAGTCCGCGAAGGCGGACTTCGTGATTTTCTAGCCGCGGTTTCAACCGCCTGGACCGAGACCCGCCCTCGCCTTTGGATCCTCGCCCGTGCCCGATCCCATCCCCCGCGCGGATGGGACGCATCTCACCATTCTGCTCGATCCCCCCCCGAACTGCGCCTCTCGATCTTTGCCCGCTGGTCCCCCTCCGCCCGCGTTCAGGTCAGCGGCAGGGGGATGGTGTCGCGGATGAGGAGGAGGATGGCGTTGTGGGGGACGATCTGGTACTTGCTGCCGTCGATCTCCACCTCCACCGCGTTGTGCTTGAGGAAGAGGGCGAAGTCGCCCCTTTGCGCCTGCAGCGGCACGTAGCGCAGCTCCGTGCGCGTGCGGCCGGACCACGACTCGCCCTCCGCGGCGGCCTCGCCCAGGGGATAGCCGGGGCCCGTGTTCACCACGCTCCCGCTCATCACCTCGTCCTTTTGCTGCACGCCCTGCGGCAGGTACAGCCCCGACGCGGTCTTGTTGTTCTCCTCTTCCGGCTTGATCAGGACCTTGTCCCCGATCAGGATCACTTCGCGGCTCATCCGTCTATCCATCACTCGGGTGTGTCTGGTGCGTGTGGTTGATGACGAACGATAACGCGTTTGCGGCATTCGCGCACCGGGAGCGATGCAGGGGGGCCGGTGCATCGACGGGGCACATGGACGGCGGGTTACAGGTTACAGGGGACAGGTTACAGCCAGCAACGACGATGCAGTTGAAGGCTGTAACCCGTAACCCGTAACCTGTCCCCTGTCCCTTGATACGAGGTTCTTCCCCTCTCCGCGAGGACGAGTGGGGGGAGACGGGGGAGGGGCGCCCGCCCGTGCAGGGGCGCCGCCGGGCCTCCGCTGGACGCGCGCTGGAACCGCGTTTGCACCCGTGCGGCATCCACCGAAACGCACGGTAAACGGCCGGTGCGCGCGGATGGTGCGGACCGGTGCGCGCGGCGGCTTTCGGGCGCGGGCGCGAGGGGCTAAACTGTCGCCGGACGGCGCCCCGCCGTACCGGTGTGGGGACGTGCAGGGTGGACGGCGGGGCGCCCCGCATCACTTCGCCAGGACAGGAGACCGTTGATGAGCAACAGCTTCGGCGCCCGCTCCACGTTGAGCGTGGACGGCCGCGAATACCGCATCTTCCGGCTGGACGCGCTGTCGCGCGAGGGCGTCGACGTGTCGCGCCTGCCGTACAGCCTTCGCATCCTTCTCGAGAACCTGCTGCGCACCGAGGACGGCGTCACGGTCACCCGCGATGACATCCTTGCCCTCGCCCGGTGGGATCCCAGCAACCCGCCCGACCGCGAGATCGCCTACTCGCCCGCCCGCGTCGTCCTCCAGGACTTCACGGGCGTGCCGTGCGTGGTGGACCTGGCGGCCATGCGCGACGCCATGGCCCAGCTGGGCGGCGACCCGTCGCGCATCAACCCGCTGCAGCCGGTGGAGCTGGTGATCGACCACTCCATCCAGGTGGACGCGTTCGGCAGCGCCGAGGCGTTCGAGCAGAACGTGGAGCTGGACTACGGCCGCAACGCCGAGCGCTACGCGTTCCTGCGCTGGGGGCAGCAGGCGTTCAGCAACTTCAAGGTGGTGCCGCCCAACACGGGCATCGTGCACCAGGTGAACCTGGAGTACCTGTCGCGCGTCGTCTTCAGCACCGACGAGGATGCGGCCCTGCCACAGAGCGACGGGATACCGATGGCCTATCCCGACACCTGCGTGGGCACGGACAGCCACACGCCCATGGTGAACGGGCTGGGCATCCTGGCGTGGGGCGTGGGCGGCATCGAGGCCGAGGCGGCCATGCTGGGCCAGCCCATCAGCATGCTCATCCCGGAAGTCATCGGCTTCCGGCTGGAGGGCGAGCTGCCGGAGGGCGCCACGGCCACGGACCTGGTGCTCACCGTGACGGAGATGCTGCGCAAGAAGGGCGTGGTGGGCAAGTTCGTGGAGTTCTACGGCCCCGGCATCAGCGCCCTGGCCCTGGCGGACCGCGCCACCATCGGCAACATGTCGCCGGAGTACGGGGCGACCTGCGCCATCTTTCCGCCCGACCAGGTGACGCTGGACTACCTGCGCTTCACGGGGCGGCCGGAGGAGCGCATCGCGCTGGTGGAGGCCTACATGAAGGAGCAGGGCCTCTTTCACTCCAGCGACACCGTGGAGCCGTTGTTCACGGACACGCTGGTGCTGGACCTGAACTCGGTGGAGCCCAGCATCGCGGGGCCGCGCCGGCCGCAGGACCGCATCCCCCTGAGCCGCACCAAGAAGGCCTTCGCCGAGTCGCTGCCGTCGCTGCTGCCGTCCAACGCCGCGCCGCCCAAGTCGCAGAAGGAAGCGGCGAACGCGGACAGCGGCGCGGGCGCGGACAAGGTGGGCGTGTGGGGCGAGGGATCGGGCGCGCACGAGGCGTCGCACGCCGCGGCCGATGCGTCGCCGGCGGGGCACGCGGAGGAGCTGGACCACGGCTCCGTGGTCATTGCCGCCATCACCAGCTGCACCAACACCAGCAATCCTTCGGTGATGATGGCCGCGGGGCTGCTGGCCAAGAAGGCGCGCGAGCACGG
>DATING010001543.1:0-3268 GCA_035474555.1 Longimicrobium sp.
CGCAGTAGGATTCCGCTGAACTGCGGGGACAGGGGACAGGTTACAGGGGACAGCCGGCGACGACAGCCCGTGCCGTTGCTGGCAGTAACCCATAACCTGTAATCCGCAGTAGGACTCCGCTGAACTGCGGGGACAGGGGACAGGTTACAGGGGACAGCCGGCGACGACAGCCCGTGCCGTTGCTGGCTGTAACCTGTAACCCATAACCTGTAACCCGCAGTTCCTCAGTGGTCCGCCTGCAGCAGCTCCACCAGCACCCCGCCCGTGGACTTCGGATGCACGAACGCCACCAGGTGCCCGGCGGCGCCGGCGCGGGGGGCTTCGTCGATGAGCTGGCGGCCTTCGGCGCGGTAACGGTCGAGCTCCGCGGCGATGCTGGAGACGCGGTAGCACAGATGGTGCATCCCGGGCCCGCGCTTCGCGAGGTACTTGGCCACGGCCGAGTCGTCGCGGGTGGGGGCCAGCAGCTCCAGCCGACCTTCGCCGGTGCCGAGGAACACCACCTCGACACCCTGCGAATCCACCCGTTCGCGGCCGTGCCCCTTGTGCCCGGTGATAGATTCGAACAGGGGAAGTGATTCGTCCAGCGAGTGCACCGCAATGCCCACGTGGTCCAGCGCGTGCTCGGTCATCGGCCTCCCTGCGGGGTCGTGTGGATGGATCGGGAACATCTTGAGTCAGCCGCGAACACGATAGCCCGGCGCGCCGGGCGCGGCTACCGCACAGGGCCCCGGCAACGGGGCACAGAACGGGGGAAGGGACACATGGCGGGAGACAACATCAAGACGATCACCGACGGCAACTTCCAGTCGGAGATCGCGGAGAACAACGGCCTTTCCATGGTCGATTTCTGGGCGGCGTGGTGCGGGCCGTGCCGCATCATCGCCCCCTTCGTGGAGGCGATCGCGGACGAGTACAGCGGCCGCGTGACCGTGGGCAAGCTGGACGTGGACACCAACCAGCAGACGGCCGCCCAGTTCGGCGTGCGCTCCATCCCCACCGTGCTGTTCTTCAAGGACGGCAAGGTGGTGGACACGGTCGTGGGCGCCGTGCCCAAGCAGGCCCTGGACCGCAAGATCCAGGAGCTCCTGGCGGCCTGATGCATCCGGAGCGCGGGCCGGGGGCGCAGCACGCGCGCCCGGCCCGCGTTCGCATTCTGCCCCGCCGGTTGCGGATTGCGGTGCGCCGCGCCCTCCGCGCATTTGCAAGTGATTTTGGCGCACCGGCTTGCACCCGGGCACGGAACGTGACTCCCGGGACGAGGTTCGCCGCATGCGTTCAGGCCACACGTCTTCGCCCGTCCCGCCCCAGACAATGATCTACCGCTTTCCCTGCGACGCGGCGTACCTTCCGCGCACCAAGCTGGCGTACGTCAACCTCCCCGGCATTCTCAGCGATGGCAAGCGCGACCGCCAGGCGCGCGTCCACGGTTTCGTGGCCGTGCAGCTGGGCGAGCGCTGCTTCCTGATCTTCATGCGCCAGGGCGACCCGTTCTACGCCGCGCGCATGACGCCCGGCGGCCGCGGGCCCGCGGCGCTCAGCGAGGTTCTGCGCCTGGCGTCCACGGAGAGCGAGCGGGGCGAGGGCGGGCAGATCGGCTACTTCGGCGCGTCGGAGGAGCAGCTGCGCATGATGCTCAGCACGCTGGTGAACGAGGCGCTGCCGCTGACGCAGGAGCTGGACGCCGCCGCCCCGGAGCGCCTGTTTCCCGTCCTGCGCGAGCGCGCGTTCACGGGGGTGCTGGAGCTGTGCGACGGCGGGCGCAAGCACTACCTGGCCTTCCAGGACGGCGGCTTTCGCACGGGCTGGTTCACGGAGCGCGACGAATCCGTCCCCATCCCCGAGTTCCTGCGCACCCTCTTTACGCTGGGGGCGGGGCTCAGCGCGTCGCTGTATCCCCTGCTGGACGAGCTTCCCATCCAGGCCGGCCCCGGTTTCGTGGACTTGTACCGCCGGATGATCGGCGGCACGCTGCGCGAGGTGGCGCTGGCCACGGGGCGCGAGACGGCGCTGGCCATCGTGCAGCGGGGGCAGGGGCTGGCGGCGCTGGAGCACACCGTGGTGGCCGCGTTCGACATCACGCCGGAGGGGCGCGTGGCGGGTGACCCCGTGGCCTCGCCGGACGAGCTGACGGACGGGGTGGCGCGGTGGATCACGGAGGTGCTCATCGCCGCGGCGGACCACCACGGCGTGGATCCCGCGGCCGTGGTGGAAAAGGTGGGGCGCGACAGCCGGTTCGTGCTGCAGGAGCACGGATTCTTCGCGCGGCTTCCGTGGACCGTGGCGATCTGAGCGCGTGGCTTCTCTCTACATCGTCAGCACGCCCATCGGCAATCTGGGCGACATCAGCCGCCGCGCCATCGAGGTGCTGAACGCGGCGGACGTGGTGCTCGCGGAGGACACGCGCCGCACGGGGGTGATGCTCAAGCTGCTGGACGTAAAGGCGCGCCTGCTTTCGGCGCACGAGCACAACCAGGCGTCGCGCGCGGGGACCGTGGTGGAGATCCTGCGCGAGGGGCGCGACGTGGCCATGGTCACGGACGCGGGGACGCCGCTGCTCTCGGACCCCGGCGCGCGCATCGTCCGCGAGGTGGTGGAGGCGGGGTTCGACGTCGTCCCCATCCCCGGCGCGTCCGCCCTGCTGGCGGCGCTGGTGGCGTCGGGGATCGACGCGGGGACGTTCACGTTCCTGGGCTTTCCCCCCCGCAAGGGCGGCTCGCGGGCGGACATGATGGAGGAGATCGCCGCCTCGCCGCGCGCCGTGGTCCTGTACGAGTCGCCCAACCGCGTGGGCAAGCTGCTGCGCGACCTGGCGGAGGCGGCGGGCGGGGAGCGGCGGGTGTGCGTGGCCCGCGAGCTCACCAAGATGCACGAGGAGTTCTGGCGCGGCACGCTGGCGGAGGGCGTGGAGCGCTACGAGGACGCGGAGGTGCTGGGCGAGGTGGTCGTGGTGGTGGCGGGCCGCCCGGAGGACGCGGAGCGCGAGGAGGAGGTGGATGCGCTCGCGGCCCACTCCATCGCCCAGGCGCTGCTGGGGCAGGGGCAGTCCGCCAGCGCCGTCGCCAAGGAGCTGCGCCGGCGGATGGGCATCAGTCGCAACGACGCCTACCGCATCGCGCAGGAGGCCGCCGGCGCCGCGGAGGCGGAGGACGCGGCGGAGCCGGAGTAGGACGAATCTCGTCCGGCCCGGGATGCAGGCGGATGCGCGGCAAGCCGTCCGGGGCGAATCGGTCAGGGTGGAATCCAGGCGGATGCGGGGTCCCGTCCA
>DATING010001544.1:0-2364 GCA_035474555.1 Longimicrobium sp.
CGCGAGCTGGCGGCGCTGTACGCCGCCTTTGCGCGTGGCGAGCCCGATCCGCTCCCGCCGCTCTCCATCCAGTACGCCGACTACGCCGTGTGGCACCGCCGCTGGGTGGAGGGTCCGGTGCTGGAGGCGCAGGCGGAGTACTGGACGGAGGTGCTGGCCGGCGCGCCCGAGCTGCTGGAGCTGCCCACGGACCATCCGCGCCCCGCCAAGCAGGAGTTCGCCGGCGCGTCGGTGGGCGTGGAGCTGGACCAGGCGCTGGCCACGGGGCTGAAGACGCTGTCGCAGCGGCACGGGGCCACGTTGTACATGACGTTCCTGGCGGCGTGGGCGGTGGTGCTCGGCCGCCTGTCGGGGCAGGACGACGTGGTGATCGGCACGCCGGTGGCGGGGCGCGGGCGGCGCGAGATCGAGGGGCTGATCGGCTTCTTCGTGAACACCCTGGCGATCCGGATCGACCTCTCCGGCTCGCCCACCGTGGCGGAGCTGCTGCGGCGGGTGAAGGCGCGGGCGCTCGAGGCGCAGGACCACCAGGACATCCCCTTCGAGCAGGTGGTGGAGCTGCTGCAGCCGGTGCGCAGCATGGCGCACACGCCGCTCTTCCAGGTGATGTTCAACTGGCTGAACATGCCCGAGCGCAACCTGGAGCTCTCCGGGCTGGCGCTGGCCTCGGCGGGGTCGGCACCGGAACCGGGGCCGGCATCGGCCGAGCAGCCCGAGGCCGCGGATGCGTCGGCGCAGTTCGACCTGACGCTCACCCTTTCCGAGCGGGGCGGGCGGATCGCCGGCAGCCTGGACTACGCGTCGGCGTTATTCGACCGGGAGACGATCGAGCGCCACGTGGCCTACCTGCGGCGGGTGCTCGCGCAGATGGTGGCGGACGAGCGCCGGAGCGTGGCCCGGCTGGAGCTGATGTCTCCCGCGGAGCGCGCGCAGGTGGTGGAGGAGTGGAACGCGACGGAGCTCCCCTCCCCGGACGGATGGTGCGTGCACGAGCTCTTCGAGCGGCGGGCGGAGGAGACACCCGAGGCGGCGGCGGTGGTGTTCGCGGGCGGAGAGCTCACCTACGCGCAGCTGAACGCCCGCGCCAACCGGCTGGCGCACCGGCTCCGCGCCCTGGGCGTGGGCCCGGACGCGCGCGTTGCGGTCTGCGCCGAACGCACCCCGGAGATGGTGGCGGGGCTCCTGGCCGTGCTCAAGGCGGGCGGGGCGTACGTACCGCTCGACCCGGCGTACCCGGAGGAGCGGATGCGCTGGCTGCTGGAGGACAGCGCGCCCGTGGCGGTGCTGGCGCACGGCTCGCTCGCCGCGCGCTTCGCGGGCGCGGGGGTGCCGGTGCTCGAGCTGGACGCCGGCTCGCCGGCCTGGGCGGACGGGCCGGAGACGAACCCCGGGCGCGGGGCGCTCCTCCCGGAGCACCTGGCGTACGTGATCTACACCTCGGGCTCCACCGGGCGCCCCAAGGGGGTGATGGTCCCCCACCGCGCCGTCGGGCGGCAGGCCGCCGCGGTCCAGGCGGGCTTCGGCCTGCGGCCGGACGACCGGGTGCTGCAGTTCGCCTCCATCGCCTTCGACGCCGCGGTGGAGGAGATCTTCGGCGCGCTCGTCACGGGGGCGGCGCTGGTGCTGCGCACCGAGGCGTGGCTGGAGGGCGCGCACGCCTTCTGGGGCCGGTGCGCGGAGAACCGGGTGACGGTGGCCGACCTCCCCACCCGCTTCTGGCAGCTCCTGCTGGACCAGCCCTCGGCCGCCATCCCGCCGTGCGTGCGCCTGCTGGCCATCGGCGGCGAGGCGGTGGAGCCCGCGGCGCTGCAGGCGTGGTTCGGGATCGGCGGGTACCGGCCGCCGCTGCTGAACACCTACGGGCCCACCGAGACCACTGTCAACGCGACGCTCCGCGAGGTCGCCGGCGATCCCGCCACCTGGCGCTCCATCGGCCGGCCGGTGGCGAACACGCGCGTCTACCTCCTGGACACGCGGGGCGAGCCGGTGCCGGTGGGGGTGACGGGCGAGCTGTACATCGGCGGCGGGCAGGTGGCGCGCGGCTATCTCGACCGTCCGGGGCTGACCGCCGGGCGGTTCGTGCCGGACCCGTTCGCCCCTGAGCCCGGGGCACGCCTGTACCGCACGGGCGACCTGGGGCGGTGGCTCCCGGACGGGTCGATCGAGTTCCTGGGCCGCACCGACTTCCAGGTGAAGATCCGCGGCTTCCGCATCGAGCTGGGGGAGATCGAGGCGCGGCTCGCCGAGCACGCGGCCGTGCGCGACGCGGTGGTGCTGGCGCGCGAGGACGTGTCCGGCGACCGGCGGCTGGTGGCGTACTGCGTGGCGGATGAGGGAGTGGACGTGGAATCGCTGCGGACGCAC
>DATING010001545.1:0-2106 GCA_035474555.1 Longimicrobium sp.
CATCATCCCCCATGCCTCCTGTTTTTACCCTGGAACCGCGCTCAGCCGGGTTGCGCGGCCGCGCGGGCTACGGCTTCCACGCGGGCTGCCCCATGTCCTGCGCCGGCATGCGCAGCGGGAGCCGCTCGCCCGTGGCCACGTTCACCAGGGACACGCCGTCCATCACGCTGCCTTGGCCGGTGGGCTGGTTGTCGCTGATGGCCAGCCACACGCCGTCGCGCGACCACGAGAACACCGGGTATGCGCCCAGTTCCGCGCCCACCGGCCGGATCCCCGTGCCGTCGGAGCGCATCACCCGCAGCCGGTTGTCGAACGCGGACACGCGGTAGGCGATCCACTCGCCCGTGGGCGACCAGCGCGGGGTGATGCCGGGCACGTCGAGGGCGCGCACCACGCCCGTGGCCGTGCTCACCACCCGCAGCGACATGTTGTTGGTGGACGAGGTGAGGCGGTTGGTCTGGTACACCACCGCGTCGCCCGTGGCGGACGGCGACGGGTGCGTGTCGATGCGCCCCTGCACCTCCGCGCTCACGGGGCCGGCGCCCGTTCCGTCCGTCCGCACCCGCCAGAAGGTCCGCGCCGCCCGCGCGTTGGGCCCCACGCCAAAGTAGATCCACCCGTCCGACGACACCTGCGGCGGCTGCTCCGGGTCCAGCGGCGCCGCCGTGCCGTCCCACACCACGCGCACGGCGCCGGCAGCGTCCGTCGCCATGATGCGGCTGCCGGACAGGTAGACCAGCTCCGAGCCGTCCCCGTTCCACGTGGGAAACACGCCCCGGATGCGCGGCGCGTCGGCGCCGGTGCCCTCGCGCAGGACCCGGTACCCCGATCCGTCGGTGTTGAAGACCACCAGCGTGCCCGCGTCCGGGCCCAAGCCGGGGCGGGCGGCGAGCACCCCGCGCGGCACCACACTCACCCACAGCGTGTCCACGGCGTTCCCGCTGCGCGCGATCAGGAATCCGCGCCCCACCGACTCGGCGCGGACGACCCCGTTGGCCACCGACACGTGCGCGTTGCCGGCCGTGAAGGTCACCGCGGCCGGGACCATGTGGCCCCACAGGTCGCGGGCGGCGCCGGTGACCGGGTACTCGCTGCCGGGGTACACCATGCTGTCCCCGGGCGTCGCGACCAGCAGGAACGGGGCGCCGGGAAGCACCCGGAACCGGGCCGTCACCGTCTGTTGCCCGGTCACGGCCACGGTCACGTCCGCCTCCTGCAGCGTCGTGCCCAGCCGCACCTGCACCTGGGCGCGGCCGTCGGGCCCGGTGAGCACCGTGGCCTGGCGGGCGTAGTTGTCCGGGTCGCCCACCAGGCCCAGGCGCAAAGAGCCGCCCGCCTCGAAGAGCACGGACGCGCCGGCCTGCAGCTGGCCGTCCGCGTCCCGCACCTCCACCACCAGGGGGACGATGGCCCTGATGGTGTCCGACGTGGTCTGGGAGGTGACGAAGGTGATCCCCGGTGGGCCGGAGGGGGGACGCGTGGGCGAATCGCCGCAGGCCGCGAGCAGCAGCAGCGCCAGGGCGGGAAGAACGTACCGCATTGTATCAGGGGGTGGGTCCGGGTGTGGATGGATGGCAGTGCATCAATCTAACGGAAACGCTCCACGTCCGGCGAGGCCCCGGCCCGCCGGAGGCGGTGAACGGGGTGATGGAAATCCTTCCGCGCCGTCGCATTTCCCCCGTTTGGCCCGTGACGAAGCCGTTGCGGGGCGCGGGGGTCCAAATCCGCGCGCTTTCTCGTTATATTGAGGGATGATTTCCGTATCCAATCTCGAAAAGTCCTTCGGCGACCGCGTTCTGTTCGCGGATGCGTCGTTTCAGCTCAACCCGGGCGAGCGCTACGGCATCGTGGGCGCCAACGGGTCCGGCAAGACCACGCTCCTGAGCATCCTCAGCGGCGACGCCGACGCCACCAAGGGGGTGGTCAACATCCCCAAGTCCGCGCGCCTGGGCGTGCTGCGCCAGGACCAGTTCCTGTACGAGGACCAGGAGGTCCTGCAGGTGGCGCTCATGGGCCACCCGGAGCTGTGGGATGCCCTGGTGGCCAAGGAGGAGCTCCTGGCCAACGCCCACGTGGAGTTCGACGTGGACCGGTTCGGCGAGCTGG
>DATING010001546.1:0-6416 GCA_035474555.1 Longimicrobium sp.
GACCCTCCCCCACAAACTGCGTGGGGGAGGGAGATGTGGATCTTCTCGCGAGTCCAGACCTCGTGTGGTGGTTCGAAGCAGTTGAAGCCCCGTTCGGCGACGCGTGAGCGTTGTCGAGACGGGGCTTGTGGCTGTCCCAGCGGCGGATTCATCCGCTCCGGCGGGAAGCGCGCGACGGTGCACGAATCAACTCCCGCACTGACACCAGGTCACTTTCGCACTTTCGCACTTTCGCACTTTCGCACTTTCGCACTGCCGTCAGTTCCCCTCGAACACCGGCTTCTCCTTCGCCGCGAACGCGCGATAGGCACGGGCGAAGTCTTCCGTCTGCATGCAGATGGCCTGGGCCTGCGCCTCGGCCTCGATGGCCTCGTCCACGCCCATGGACCACTCCTGGTGCAGCGCGCGCTTGGTCATCCCGTGCGCGAAGGTGGGGCCGGCGGCAAGACCGTGGGCCAGCGCCTGCGCCTCGTCCAGCAGCAGGTCGGGCTCCACCAGGCGGTTGAAGAAGCCCCAGCGCTCCGCCTCGGCGCCGTCCATGGACCGGCCCGTGTACAGCAGCTCGCTCGCGCGCCCCTGCCCGATGATGCGCGGCAGCAGCGCGCACGCGCCCATGTCCGCGCCGCTCAGCCCCACGCGGGTGAAGAGGAACGCCACCTTGCTGCGCGCCGTCCCCAGCCGCAGGTCGCTGCTCATCGCCAGGATGGCGCCCGCGCCCGCGCAGACGCCGTCCACGGCCGCGATCACGGGCTGCGGGCAGGCGCGGATGGCCTTCACCGTGTCGCCCGTCATCCGCGTAAAGGCGAGCAGGTCGTCCATCCGCCCCTCCTCCTTCATCCGCACCAGCGGTCCGATGATCTCGTGCACGTCGCCGCCCGAGCAGAAGTTGCCCTCCGCGCCCGCCAGCACCACCACCTTCACGTCCGTGGCGAACGCCAGCCGGCGAAAGGTGTCGCGCAGCTCGGCGTAGCTCTCGAAGGTGAGCGGGTTCTTTCGCTCCGGGCGGTTGAGCGTGACGGTGGCCACGGGCCCGTCCACCTCCCAGCGGAAGTGCTCGGGGCGAAAGTCGGCGGCGAGGAGCTTGGTGTTCATGGAAAAAAAGTGCGTGAGTGCGGAAGTGCGGGAGTGCGGGAGTGCGAACGTGCGAAAGTGCGGGTGCAAACCGTACCGTCACGGCCGGGGCTCACCCCCCCCGGGCCCTCACCCGGCTCGTTCCTCGCCACCCTCTCCCACAAACTGCGTGGGAGAGGGTATACACCCCAGCCTGTGCCGGATGCCGGGCATCGGGGAAGGCGAAGTTCTCCCCCTCCTGCCCGCGAAGCGGGGGAGGGGGCCGGGGGGAGGGGGCCCTCCGCGGGTGCACGATGCCAGCATCCGCGCTGGAAGTTCTCCCTCCCCCACGCAGTTTGTGGGGGAGGGTCGGGGAGGGGGGCGCTTCGCCCGCGCCCACACTCTCCTCCTCAGCCGGAAACCCCGCCCCCGTCCTCCGTCTCCCCCTCGGCCCCATTCTCCCCCTCTACCTCCGGCAGCGCGCAGACGCGGTTGCGGCCCTCGCGCTTGGCCTGGTACAGGGCGCGGTCGGCGCGCTCCAGCAGCGTGCGGGGGCGCAGGCCGGGTCGGGGGTGCGCGGTGGCGGCGCCCAGGCTCAGCGTGACCCACGGGCCCACGGTGGAGCCGCCGTGCGGGATCTGTAGCGCCTCCACCACCGCACGCAGCGACTCGCCCACGATGCGCACGTGCTCGGCGTCCGTGGCGGGGAGCAGGATGGCGAACTCCTCGCCGCCGTAGCGCGCAACCAGATCCCCCGCCCGGTGCAGGGAGCCGGCGAGCGCATCCGCCACCTGCCGCAGCACCGCGTCGCCCGCCTGGTGGCCGTGCAGGTCGTTGAAGTCCTTGAAGAAGTCGATGTCCGCCATCAGCAGCGACAGCGGCGTCTCCGTGCGCCCCGCGCGCCGCCACTCCATCACCAACGCGCGGTCCAGCCGGCGGCGGTTGGCCACGCCCGTGAGCCCGTCGCGCGCAGACAGGCGCGCCAGGCGGCGGTTGGCCCGGCGCAGGCGCGCGTTCGCCAGCTCCAGCTCCTGGTTCATGGCGGCCATGTGGATGGCCCCCGCCAGCTGGTCGGCAAAGGTGCGGAACACCGTCTGGTTGTCGCGGCTGAACGCCTCCGGCGTGGTCCCCTCCAGGTTCAGCACCCCCAGCGTTCGCCCGCCCAGCCGGATGGGGAGCGCGTACTCCGACGTCACCCGCGCGTCCACCTCCACGTAGTCCGGGTCCGCGTGCACGTCCATCACCAGCTGCGGCCGCCCCGTGCGGATGGCCCGCCCCACGATGCCGTCCGCCAGCGTCCACTTGCGTCGCGGCGGCGTCTGCTCCAGGACCCCGGCCTGCGCCGTCTGCTCGTACTCGCCGCGCGCCTCGTCCACCAGCAGGATCCCCGCGGTGCTCAGGGGAAAGTGGCGGTGCACGTAGTCCACGATGCGCGTGAGCACCCGGTCCAGGTCCCCCGCCTCCAGCGCCGCCTTGCTGACCTCGCTCACCATCTCCAGCAGCCGCGCGCGGCGCCGCACCTCGTCGTACAGGCGCGCGTTGGCGATGGCGCCGGCCACCTGCTCCGCCACCGTCTCCAGCAGGGCCAGCTGGTTGTGGAACAATCCCGCGCGCGTGCTCTCCAGGTTGATCACCGCCACCGTGCGCCCGCCGTGGCGCACCGGCACGCACAGCTCCGAGCGGGCGCCGGGGAGCGTCTCCACGTAGTTGGGCGAGATCTCCACGTCGTCCAGCAGGATGGGCCGGCCCGTGAGCGCCACCTCGCCCACCACGCCGCTCCCCAGCTCGCGCGAGTATCCCACGTGGATGGCGGACGCCATGTCCGACGACACCGCCTCGCACACGAAGCGGTTGCGCTCCCAGTCCACCGAGCAGCACGCCACGTACTCCCAGCCGAACTTGCGGCGCAGCGCATCCGCCACCCGCTGGAACATGGGCCGCAGCTCCAGGTCCAGCGTGGCGATGCGCGCCACCTCGTTCAGGATCTCCAGCCGGCGGGATTCGGGTGCCATGCGCGTCCTCACGTCACCTCGCCGCCCGCCACGGCGATCGCCTGCCCCGTGACGGCCGCCGCCTCGTCCCCGCACAGCCAGAGCACGGCGGACGCCACCTCCTCCGGGCGGATCAGCCGGCCGATGGGCATCACGCGGGTGATGGCCTTCCGCGCCTCCTCCTCCGTCCGCCCCGCGTCCACCAGGTTCTGGATGGCGGACGCGGCCATGTCCGTGTCCGTGTATCCCGGGCAGACCGCGTTCACGGTGATGCCGCGCTTCGCCGTCTCCATCGCCAGGGCGCGCGTGAGCCCCACGACACCGTGCTTGGCGGCGCAGTACGCGGCCGTGTGGCTGTAGCCCTTGAGCCCCGCCGTGGACGCGATGTTCACGATGCGCCCCGCCCCCGCCGCCAGCATGGCCGGCAGCACCTGCTGCGTGCACAGGAAGGTGCCCGTCAGGTTGACGGCGATCATCCGGTCCCACGTTGCGCGCGTCGTCTCCGTGAAGGCGACGCCGGCGGACTGACCGGCATTGTTGATGAGGATCTGCGGATGCCCCATGGTCGCGCGGATGCCGTCGAACGCGCGGGCCACGGCCGCCTCGTCGGCCACGTCGCAGGCGATGAACTTGGCTTCCACGCCGAACTCGTCCGTGAGCGCGTGCGCCCGCGTCTTGAGCTCCGCGGGGTCGCGCCCCAGCAGCCCCACGCGCGCGCCGGCGGCGGCGAGCCGGTGCGCGATGATCGCCCCGATCCCCCGTCCGCCGCCCGTGACGACGGCCAGCTGGCCCGCGAGCGGCCGGCTCATTCGGCGCCCGCGGGACGGTGGGCGCGCGGCGCCACGAGCGACGGCGGCACCAGGCGGGTCTCCCCCGCGGCCGCGGGCCGTCCCGCGCGGCGCGACGGGGCCGTGCCCAGCAGCTCCGCCTGGCGGTGCTTGAGCTCCGCGTACCGGCGCTCCAGGTATTCCGTGATCGTCTGCCGGGGGTACGGGAGCATGGAGGTGTGGCGCGTGTAGTCGCCCTCCTCCCAGGCGCGGAGCACGGCGCGGTAGGTGGACACGTGGGTCACCAGTTCCAGCAGGCACCCCGGCATCTCGGTCTCGTCGATCAGGTCCGCGTGCTGGATCACCAGGTCCTCCATCCGCGCGATCAGGGGAAAGAAGACCTCCACCATCCACAGCCGCCACGCCCGCGCCTCGTCCTCCGTGGGGGGCACGGGGTTGGACCAGTAGCCCTGCACGTCCCTGCGCCACTCCTGCCGGAACGCGCGGTAGACCTCGGCGGACGCGCGGTTCAGCGAGAACAGCGGGCCGTACAGGTCGCGCAGCTGCCGGTCCACGCGGTCCAGCTGGTCCTTGCGCACGGCCAGGCGCAGGCTGATGGCGTACGTGACGATGAAGCCCACCAGGGCCACCACCACCGCCGCCAGCGACGCGAAGGTCTCCACCTTCAACGTCCCGCCCCGCCGTGCACGGACATCATGCGTTTCCCCGCGCTCAGATGGTGGCCGTGCCCAGCATCTCCTGCTGGCGCTGGACGTTCCGCTCCAGCTGGCCCTTGCCGCTCAGGTACTGGTTGGGCCAGTGCTGGTCCTTCCACCCCAGCTGCGCGGCGGCGTGCAGCGTCCAGTGCGGGTCCGCCAGGTGCGGGCGGCCCAGGGCGCACAGGTCCGCGCGCCCCGCGGCAATGATCCCGTTCACCTGGTCCGCCTCCGTGATGTTGCCCACGGCGATGGTGGGCACGCCCGCCTCGTTGCGGATGCGGTCGCTGTACGGCGTCTGGAACATCCGCCCGTACACCGGCTTGGCGTCCGGCGTCGTCTGCCCCGTGGACACGTGGATGATGTCCGCGCCCGCGGCCCCGAACGCCCGCGCCGCCTCCACCGCCTCGTCCGCCGGCAGCCCGTCCTCCACCCAGTCCGTGGCGCTGATGCGGACGGACATCGGGCAGTCCTCCGGCCACGCCTGCCGCATGGCGCGAAAGACCTCCAGCGGAAAGCGCAGCCGGTTCTCCAGCGCTCCGCCGTACTCGTCCGTCCGCCGATTGGACACGGGTGTGATGAACGACGACAGCAGGTAGCCGTGCGCGCAGTGCAGCTCCACCATGTCGAAGCCCGCCTCGTGCGCCATCTCCACCGCGCGCACGTGCTGCTGGATGACGGCATCCATGTCCGCGCGCGACATCTCCCGCGGCACCCGGTTGCGGCCGTAGGGCAGGGGCGAGGGGCCGATGACCTCCCATCCGCCCTCCTCCAGCGGCTCGTCCATCCCCTCCCACATCAGCCGCGTGGCGCCCTTCCGCCCCGAATGTCCGAGCTGGAGGCAGATCTTCGCGCGGCTGTGCGTGTGCACGAAGTCCGTCACCCGCCGCCACGCCGCCCCATGCTCCGGCGCGTACATCCCCGTGCACCCCAGCGTGATGCGCGCCTCCGGGCTGACGCACGTCATCTCCGTCATCACCAGCCCGGCGCCGCCCAGCGCGCGCGATCCCAGGTGGACGAGGTGGAAGTCGTTCGGCAGGCCGTCTACGGCGCTGTACATGTCCATGGGCGAGACGACGACGCGGTTCTCCAGCCGCACCCCGCGCAGGCGGAAGGGGGTGAAGAGCGGAGGGGGCGCCGCCTCCGTCTCCTGCCCGCTGGCGCGCGAGGCGAACCAGCGCTCCACGCCGCCCAGGTAGACGCGGTCGCGCAGGCGCAGGTTCTCGTGGCTCACCCGCTGGCTGCGCGTGAGCAGGGAGTAGGCGAACTGCGGCGGATCCAGGTTGATGTAGCGCCGGACGTTCTCGAACCACTCCATGGAGTTGCGCGCCGCGTTCTGCAGCCGCAGCGCGTCCGTACGCCGTTCCTCCTGGTACGCCGCCAACGCCGCGTCCAGATTCTTTTCGCCTTGGAGGATGCGGGCCAGGGCGATGGCGTCCTCCATGGCCAGCTTGGTCCCGCTGCCGATGGAGAAGTGCGCCGTGTGCGCCGAGTCCCCCATCAGGACGGTCGGCGCGACCTCCGCCTGCGTGGTGAACCACTGCGCGTTGCTCACGCGGGTGAAGCGGATCCACGGCGAGCGCAGGTGCGGCGCGTTGCTTTCCAGCGGGTGCCCGTCCAGCCACGGCGCGAACATCCGCTCGCACGCCGCCACCGTCTCGGCCTCGTTCATCCGGTCGAAGCCCGCGTTGGTCCACGACCGCTCGTCGCACTCCACGATGAACGCCGAGTGGTCCGCCGAGTAGCGGTACGCGTGGGCCTGAAAGACGCCGTGCTCGTTCTCCACGAACAGGAAGGTGAAGGCGTCGAACAGCTTGCGCGTCCCCATCCACACGAACGGCGCGTGGCGCACGTCCAGGTCCGGCTGAAAGACGTCCGCGTACCGGGCGCGG
>DATING010001547.1:0-6312 GCA_035474555.1 Longimicrobium sp.
GTCCGCGACAGAGCGAATGAATTCGCCGCAACGACTACACGATGTCCACCTGCGTGGACTCTCCGTCGCGGGCGGAGTGCCACGCCGCCAAGCAGGTTCCATGCAGGCCGGGTAGGGCGACAGGGCGGTCCGCGGACGCGACGCAGTCCCCCGCCCAGGCGAATGAATTCGCAGCTACAACCTCACGAAGTCCACTGCGTGGACTGTCCGTCACGGGCGGAGTGCCACGCCGCCGGCGAAGGCTCGCGATCGACTAGGCCGGCTGGAAACCTCACAATCGCTCCAGACTTCCCCCCTCCACGGGCATCTCCAAAACTTTGGCGTAGATGCGCCGCAGGGGAATCTCCGCGTCGACGGCGGTGAGGACGAGCGTGGCGTTCAGGTCATCCAGCGACGTAAAGACCCAGAAGTCGCACTCGCGGACATAGCATTCCACCAGGCACGTCTTCTGGCTGACGAGCACGTACTCGCGCAGAGATTCCAGCCGCCGGTAGTGGAAGAACTTTTCGCCGCGATCGTACGATTCCGTACTGTCGGAGAGCACTTCCACGATGAGCAGCGGGTTTAGCAGCACGTCCGTGACGTCATCTTCGAACCGCGGATCGCACGCGACGGTCAGGTCGGGATACACGTACCGGCCGGATGCCTCGATCTTGACCTTCATCTCGGTGGGGTACACGTCGCAGGGCGTCTCCAGCAAGCGCACGCCGAGCTCGCGACCGAGGTTGTGCATGATCCTGATGTGCGGAAGCTGTGCGCCCGCCATCGCGACGATGCGGCCGTCGATGTACTCACTCCG
Source organism: Longimicrobium sp. (assembly GCA_035474555.1). GTDB lineage: Bacteria > Gemmatimonadota > Gemmatimonadetes > Longimicrobiales > Longimicrobiaceae > Longimicrobium. Next base: position 800 of record DATING010001547.1, read on the forward strand.
GGTCTCGGCACCGCGCTCCATGGCGAGGTACTCTTCCGGGCTGTAGCGGGTCAGGGCTGCCGTGGCCATCTCTCCTCTCGGACCGGGTTGCGTCCGAGTCTAGGGACAGATGCCGTAAACGCACAAGTGGCCGGTACTTGACCGCAACGGATGCGCCAGCACGGGAACGATCGTGCCGATTGGCTCGCCCGTCAATGCGAGCGCCTACACCCGTCGCTGAATGACTCTCGTCCGGCCTACAATGAAGGCGGAGACGAGCGCCACCACATCTAGGCCGAACATCACCGTCCCCGCCACATCGTGCCCGGTGGCGACTAGGAACGTCGCGCACGCAAAACCGACGAGCGATATCCCCATTGCGCATGCCACGCCACGCTTTTCGCTCTGGACCGCCGCTTCCAGCGCAATCCGCTCAAGGCAGATTGCCCGCCGCTCCATCAGCCGACGATGGGCGCCTTGCTTGGTGAACTCGGTGAGGATGATCTCGGGGGCATCCGGATGTGCGTAGCTGTACCGCACGAGTTCTCGGGCCCCCGGGATGGGCCCGTCGCGCAGCTGCTCAGAGTCCGCCATGGCTCCTCCTCTTCCCGATCATCGAATACAGGCACGTAGGTCAGCTTTTAAAGAAAGGACTTTATTTTTTATCGGCCGTCTTTTCTTTTTCCTGCTGCGCCGCTTCAATGCGCTGAATGATGTCCGTTGCCTTTGTCTCTCCGACTTCCATCTGCCGGCTGATGTAGACCTCCCACCATTCATCAGACACAGCGCCCTTGTCTCGCAGACGTTTCACCGCGAGCGCCGGATGAATGAGTAGGACATAGCCATAGGGCCGGGGACCGCGTTTTTTGACTTCGATGAACCCGAGCCGTTCCAATTCCTTCATCCGGTCGCGCCACGTACGCGGAGCGCGATTACCACCGTACCCGGATGAATACGCATGATCCTCCTCCGCCCCCATTTCCACGATCCCTCCGCCCATGTGCCTCGACAAGAGATCAAGGTACACGGTCGTCGGGTCGATTGTTTTTTTGCTGAGACCGCTGATCAGACGGACGATTAACGGCAGTGTCCGGGGAGCGGAGAAATATCCGCGCTCATCCTTCCCCGTCCAAAGCTCAAGTACATCGGCCTGCGGAAACTGCTGGATCCGCATCTCCGTCCGCTTCCGCTCAGAAGCATTTCGGGCACCCAGAGCGATCATCTTGGCTCACCATGGCAGGACAGTTGATAACGCGCTAGCGTGCGTATAATAGTATCGAGTATCTCTCTCAAGTACAATGATGAACTATCTGTACTTTCCCTCTTGCCAGACAAAAGAAAATACGCCCAACGAGGCACCGAGTTCGCTTTTTCGAGAGAGCATGCTTAAAGATCAGTGACATTTTTAGGCCAGATATGTCGCGTAGATGCTGGCGAATCCGGCCATTGCCGTATCGCGGTTCGCGGCTCGGGGGCTCGCGTCTCGATCAGTCCCCTATCCCGTTGCGCCGCGAGGTATCACCCCGCTCCCTGGCAGGCCATCCGCTCCGTGGACGCGTACGCCTCCAGCGCGTCGTCGGCAGGGGAGCGGGTCTGGTGGGTGTAGCGGGCAAAGTAGGCGCCGGCCTCGTCCAGGTCGTCCGCGGAGAAGAAGCCGGGGAGCGCGGCGGCGCCCTGCATCCCCAGCTCCGCCAGGTCGCGGGCCACGGCGGCGATGCGCGGATCCGTCAGTCCGTCGCGGCCGGCGGCGTGCAGCAGCCCGGGATCGGGCTCGCCCAGGCGCTCCACGGCGGCGCGCAGGGTGGGCAGGTGGTAGACGATCCCCGCCATCAGCACCAGCGGCGCGGCGTACCATTCGGGCGCCACGGCATCCGCGGAGCGCACCTCCACGAAACCCTTGGGCCGCACCTCGGGAAAGAGCGTGGTCAGGTGCGACCGCCACTCGTCCAGCCCCACGCGCCCCTCTGCGTTCCACTCCGCGAACGGCCGCCAGCGCGAGCCGTCGCCCAGCAGGATGGCGGGCGCGGCCAGGGCGAAGTCCAGGTACTCCGCCACGGGGTCCGCGCAGCCGAAGCACCCCGTGCGGCCGCCGTCCAGCTCGCGCCAGATGCGCGCGCGGTAGCTGCGGTGCCCCGTGGGCTCGCCGCGGTACAGGGGCGAGCTGGCAAAGATGGCGGTGACGTACGGCGCCATGGCGTTCAGCACGCGCCAGGTGAACAGCGGCTCGGGGCCAAAGTCCAGGCTCACCTGCATGGCCGCCGTCTGCCGCATCATCCGCTCGCCCCCCGTGCCGATGGAGCGCAGGAAGTGCGTCAGCCGCACGTAGCGCGCGCCGGGCAGCTGCAGGTCCACGTCCTCCAGCCCGTTGCGCGGCTCCAATCCCACCGAGAGCAGCTCGATCCCCTCGTCCCGCAACGCGTCGGTCAGCGCCAGCACGGTGCCGCGCAGGCTGCCGATGAGCGCCGTGGCGGTGGAGAACGCGGCGGCGCTCAGCTCGATCTGCCCGCCGGGCTCGTAGCTGATGATGCCACCGTCCGGCAGCGACCACTGCGGCACGCCGTACGGCGACGGCTGCTCCGTCCACCCGTGCCGCAGACCGAAGCGCCGCAGCAGGGGGAGCGTCGACAGTCCCTCCGCCGAGACGACGGGCACCTGCGCGCCCGTCTCCACAGAGACCGGGATCAGCTCCACCTCCGCGCCGATGCGGGGGCGGCCGGCCGCGACCCCCAGCGCAAAGGTGTGGGTGCGCAGGTCCTGCAGCAGGTCGGCGCGGGAAAGCGGCGGCATGGTCAGCGCGGGGCGGCCAGGGTGAGCGCGTATAGCCCGTCCTCGTCCGTCTCCCATCGCTCGGTCACGAGGCCCGCGGCGGCGAACATCGCGTCTACGCTGGCGCGGTCGTGCTTGGCGCTGATCTCCGTCCGGATCGATTCCCCCGCGGCGAAGCGGAACGTGCCGGCGCCGGGGAGCGTCACCGCCTGGTCCACGGACGAGACCAGGTGCATCTCGATCCAGTGGTTCTCGCGGTCGTAGAACGCGCGGTGCTCCCACGCGTCCGCATCGAAGTCCGCGCCGGTCATGGCGTTGACCACGCGCAGCATGTTGCGGTTGAACTCCGCAGTCACGCCCTGCGCGTCGTTGTAGGCGGCCTCCACGATCGCGGGGTCCTTGCGCTGGTCCACGCCCATCAGAAAACGGTCGCCGTCCGCCATCCGCTCGCGGACGCGCCGCAGCAGCGCCACCGCGTCCGCCGGCGCAAAGTTGCCGATGGTGCTCCCCAGGAACGCGTGCACCGTGGGCCGCGGCAGCCCCTCCGGCAGGGCGAACGCGTCCGTGATGTCGGCCACGAGCGGCACCACGTCCATCGTGGGATACGCGGCGCCGATGCGCTCCGCCGTCTCGTCCAGGAAGTCGGCGCTCACGTCCACGGGCACGTACACGGCGGACGGCGTCGCGGCGGCGATGGCATCCAGCACGATGCGCGTCTTTTCCGCGCTGCCGGCGCCCAGCTCCACCAGCGCGCGCGGGGCCAATCCGCCGATCCACTCCGGCATCCACCGGGTGAGCAGGGCCCGCTCGGTGCGCGTGAGGTAGTACTCGGGGAGCTGCGTGATCTCCTCGAACAAGCGCGAGCCGTGCTCGTCGTAGAAGTACTTGGGCGAGATCTCCTTGACGGGCCGCGACAGTCCCGCCGCCACCTCGCGGATGTCCGCCGGGTCGAAGCCGATCGCCACGGGCGCCAGGATCTGGATGGAATCAGTCATCGCGCGCCACCCGGAAGCCGCTGAAGATCTGCCGCCGGATGGGATAGTCCCAGTTGCGGAAGGTGCTGCGGATGGCGCCCGGGCGCGTGGCCCACGATCCGCCCTTGAGCACCTTGTAGTCCGGCCCGAAGAAGAGCTCGCTGTACTCGGGATACGGGAACGTCTGGTACCCCGGCCACTGCGCGAAGTCCGACGCCGTCCACTCCCACACGTCGCCGATCATTCCGTACGCGCCGATGGGCGACACGTTGCGCCGGTACGCCCCCGTGGGCGCCGTGCCGAACGCGAGCTGGTCCAGGTTGGCGTCCAGGGGGCCCGGCGCCTCGTCGCCCCAGGGATACGCGCGCTTGGTGCCCGTCGCGGGGTCCCACGACGCGGCGGCCTCCCACTCGTGCTCGGTGGGCAGTCGGACGCCGGCCCAGCTGCAGTACGCCTCGGCCTCGTACCAGCAGACGTGGCAGACGGGACGATCGGGATCCACCGGCATCTCCGTGTCCATGGACCGCGTCCACCACTGCCCGTCGCGCTGCTCCCAGTACTGCGGCGCGACGAGATTCGCCTCCTGGCGGTGCTTCCAGCCCGCGTCGGACCAGAGGGAGCGCGCGTCGTAGCCGCCGTCGGCGATGAAGCGCGCGTACTCGCCGTTGGTCACGGCCCACGCGCCGATGCGGAAGGGCGGCAGCTCCACGGCGTGGCGCGGGCGCTCGTTGTCGTACGCGGCCGTGCGGTCGTCCGTGCCGATCTCCACGGTGCCGCCCGGAAAGCGCACCATCCCGTCCGCGTCCGCCGCGACGGGCCGGCCCGCGGGGGGGACGATGGCGCGCGGCGCACGGTAGCGGGCCCCTTCATCCTTGAGCTGCAGGGCCTGCAGGATGGTCTCGTTGTGCTGGTACTCGTGCTGCGCGACCATGCGGTACACGTAGCCGCCCTGCAGCAGCTGCGGATCGGCCGCGCCGGTGTCGCCGTCCACCACGCGGTCCAGGACCATGCGGCGGGCGCAGGCCATGTGGTCCAGCGTGTCGGCCAGGCGGGGCAGGGCCAGCTCGCCGCGCACGGAGCGCGGATTCTCGAACGGGTTGAAGATGCCCGGCATCTCGCCGAACTGCACGGGCCCTTCCAGGTTGCGCACCAGCCACAGCTCCTCGAAGTGCGCGATGTGGCCCATGTCCCACACCACCGGGCTCATGAGCCGGTTGTGCTGGTTCATGAGCTCGTCTTCCGGCACGGGCGAAACGAGCAGCAGGGTGCGCTCGCGGGCGTCCTGCAGCAGCGCCGCGACCTGGCCGGGCGTAAGGGATCCGTCGTGGGGCTGGGACATGGCGCCGTACGATTGGGGGGAGTGGCGCGCGCCAACGGGCACGATGTAAGTCTATGCAGACGCGTCTCAGGACGCCACAAGCCGGCCGTCGTGTTACGGAAGGCCGGCGAATGATACAATGTTTGTCAAATCTCGGGCCAGGGTCGGGCGCGTGGGCCGTCGTCGAGACAGAGCGAATGAATTCGCCGCAACAAACACACGATGTCCGCCTGCGCGGACGGTCCGTCGATGGTACGGTGCCACGCCGCCGGGCGGTTTTCCGTCGGGGCCGGGGTGACGGCGTCCGGGAGCGGAGCGAACGAGCCAGATTCAGGCCGGATCGGGCGTACAGTGCGGAGCGGGACATCGTAGCGCAGCGCGAGTCTCCGTCCGAGCGAATGAACTCAAATCCTGCAATCGACAGTTCGCGTTCGCGTCCAGTCTGCTCGGAAGAGGATTCAGGCGGCCGATCGGGG
>DATING010001548.1:0-2927 GCA_035474555.1 Longimicrobium sp.
CAGGTGCAGGACGGGGGCGCGCTGGCTCCGCACCTCGGGCCCGTCGTACGACACGTCCTGCCGCACCACCTCGGCGCCGTCCACCGTCACGCGCAGGGTGCGGACGAGCGCCTTGGGCATCAGGCTGCGCCACTCCACCTGGTTCATCCCGGGCTCCAGCGGGACGATGCGCTCTTCCAGGAATTCAGCCACCCCGGCATCGTACACGGTCATGTGCGCCGTCCGCGCCTGCGCGTGGACCGTGGCGGACGCCAGGCACAGCAGGACTGCTGCACCACGGCAGGCGATGTTTCGCAAGGAGATTTCTGTTTGGAAGAGAGATGGGACAAGCCGATGGAGCGGAAGGCGCAGGCAAGCTAGGACGCCCGCCGCCGCCGGGGAAGAGCGCGGCGGCTGGCCCAGGCGCAGGCGGCGCGCTGGAATACCACCCGCGCCCCGGCGGCGGCAGCGTGTTCGTGTCTTCGCTTCCCGCGGCGGATCTGTCGGCGATGGAGTGAGGGGCGGATGGAAGACAGGCATCCGGAGCGGAGGGGGGGGTGCCCGCGGCGAAAAGGCGAGCGAATGAATTCGCGGCTACAACTTCACGCTGTCGGCCTCCGCCGACACCAGCAGCGCGCGCGCTCCAGACCGATCTCGATCATCCGAATCCCCGCCGGATTGTCATTCCGAGCGAGGAGCGAGTGAGGAATCAACCCGCCGGGGCAGGTGGCCTGCCCAGGGCCTGGACCACACCCGTGCACCTCCTGCCGCGCCGGTCTTCCCTCCGATCTTTGTGGTTTCTTAACGCCGGGCCGCACTCCCTTTGTGCGGCCTTTACGCGTTCCCTCCCAGATTGCTCCTCACGGCTAGCAATGCCACCGCAGCAAAGTCGCCTGCTGCGGCGGTTCCGGCACAGGGCTCCGCGGCGGCGTGGCACCCGCCCGTGACGGACAGTCCGCGCAGGCGGACTTCGTGTGGTCGTTGCGGCGAATTCATTCGCTCTGCCCGGCGGGGGCTCGGCTGAAGAGATCGATCAACAGGGGAGGGCAGGGGTGAGCACGGAACGCGAAGCTGGTCCGCACGCAGAACCAAGAGGGCGCTACCTGGCGTCGCTGTCGCTGGGCGCGCTGGGGGTGGTGTACGGCGACATCGGCACCAGCGTGCTGTACGCGGTGCGCGAATCCTTTCACCACACGCACGGCATTTTGCCCACGCGCGACAACGTGCTGGGCGTGCTTTCGCTCATCTTCTGGGCGCTGGTGCTGGTGATCTCCATCAAGTACGCCGTCTTCGTGCTGCGGGCGGACAACCGCGGCGAGGGCGGCATCCTGGCGCTCACCTCGCTCGTGACGCCCGTGGGGGCGCTCAAGCGCAGCCCGCGCTGGGTGCTCATCATGCTGGGCTTGTTCGGCACGGCGCTGCTGTACGGGGACGGGATGATCACCCCCGTCATCTCGGTGCTGGGCGCGGTGGAAGGGCTGGAGGTCGCCACGCCCGCGCTGAAGCCGTACATCATCCCCATCACCATCGGCATCCTGGTGGCGCTCTTCGCCATGCAGAGCCGGGGGACGGAGCGCGTCGGACGCATCTTCGGGCCCGTGACGATGGTGTGGTTCGCGACCATCGCCGGCCTGGGCATCCTGCACATCGTCCGCGACCCCACGGTGTTCGCGGCCGTGAACCCGTGGTACGGCGCGCGCTTCTTCGCGCAGAACGGGTGGAACGGCTTCCTGGTGCTGGGCTCCGTCTTTCTCGTCGTCACGGGCGGGGAGGCGCTGTACGCGGACATGGGGCACTTTGGCCGCAAGCCCATCCGCCTGGCGTGGTACTGCGTGGCGCTCCCCGCGCTGCTGCTGAACTACTTTGGCCAGGGGGCCATGCTCATCCACCACCCGGAGACGGTGGAGAACCCGTTCTTTCACATGGCGCCGCGCTGGGCGCTGTATCCCGTGGTGGTGATCGCCACGATGGCAGCCGTCATCGCGTCGCAGGCGCTCATCACGGGCGCGTTCTCGCTCACCATGCAGGCCGTGCAGCTGGGCTACCTGCCCCGCGTGCAGATCGAGCACACCTCGGCGCGGGAACGGGGGCAGATCTACATCCCGCAGGTCAACTGGCTGCTGATGCTGTCGTGCATCGGCCTGGTGCTGGGGTTCCGCACGGCGAGCAACGTGGCGGCCGCGTACGGCGTGGCGGTGACGGCGACGATGGTCATCACCACGCTGCTGCTGTTCCGGGTGGAGCGCGAGCGGTGGAAGTGGCCGCTGTGGGCGTCGGCGCTGTTCACGGGCGTGTTCCTGGCCATCGACCTGGCGTTCTTCGGGGCCAACATCATCAAGATCCCGCACGGCGGCTGGTTTCCGCTGGTGGTGGGGGCCATCATCTTCACACTGATGTCCACGTGGAAGACGGGGCGCCGCATCCTGGCCGAGCGGCTGAGCGCGGGGACGCTGCCCGTGGAGCTGTTTCTGAAGGACGTGGCCGCGCGCCCGCCGCACCGGGTGCCGGGGACGGCCGTGTTCATGTACGGCAACCCGCTGGGCACGCCGCCGGCGCTGCTGCACAGCCTGAAGCACTACAAGGTGCTGCACGAGCGCACGGTGTTCCTGGCCGTGTCCACTGAAGAGGTGCCGCACCTGGCCGATTCCGAGCGGCTGGAGGTGACGGACCTGGGGCACGGGTTCTACCGCGTGGCCGTGCGCTTCGGCTTCATGGAGGACCCGGACGTGCCGGGGGCGCTGTCGCGAGTGGACGTCCCTGGGTTGGACCTGTCGCCGGGGCGCACGAGCTACTTCCTGGGCCGCGAGACGCTGATCCCGAGCAAGGCGCGGGGGATGATGATGTGGCGCGAGGCACTGTTCGCCCTGATGTCGCGCAACGCCCGCCCGGCCACCACGTTCTTTGGCCTGCCGCCCAACCGGGTGGTGGAGCTGGGCGCGCAGATCCGG
>DATING010001549.1:0-1741 GCA_035474555.1 Longimicrobium sp.
CGAGGTCACCTGGGCCGGGTCGACCGTGCCGTTAGCGTCGACCTGCGACTCCGCGACGCCCGGCAGGTAGAACCGGCCGCGGCCACCGCGCCCGCCGGTGGCCCCGCGCTTGTGGATGAGGAACGCGCTGTTCTGCGGGATGACAGCGCCGGCGCCGGCGCCGGCGCCCGAGAGGCTGGACACGCCGATGACCGGCGGGTCGAGGGCGCTCTCGCCGGTGGCTCGGAGGGTCACCTCCGTCTGGGCGAGCTGCACCTGCGTCTGCATGACGGGGAGGTAGTTGTCGATCCACGCCTGGGCCAGCTGCGATGCCAGCACGTTCGCGTCGGTCGTGAGCGCGGGCGCGCACCAGATGCCGTACGTGACGGCCATGGGCTGCGCGTCGCCGGTCCAGCGGAGCGAGTGGACGACATGGGCGTAGCCGGGCGGGATCACGAGAGCCATGGGTAGAGCGTTACACGCCACCGTGACCAGCACAATCGGTTGCTCAATCGCGTCGCTCCGTGGCCACACGCGGAACCTCCCACCGGAGGAGCAGGGGAGGTTCAGGCATCCGCCCCACCCCCCGCCACGACCCTAGGTTCCAAGATCCGCGCGACGCGCGGATGGTCGTGGCAGACTGCGGTCCTCCCCAACTGCCGAGACCTCAGCACGGCCGCAACCGTGCGAGGTCCAGGCAGGCGGATGCGCCGCCGGGGAGGGAAGGGGAGACATGACGGACATCACCGATGCCGAGGTCGTGGACCTGTTCGGCGCGAAGCCGGGCAAGCCGTGGTTCACCACCATGGAGGTCACGCCTAACAGCGAGCTCGACCACGGGAACGTCGTGATCAAGACGTTCACGCGGATGCGGAAGGACCCGATGACGTTGCGCATGCGCTTCGTCGAGGACGAGCACATGGCCATGGTGATCGGCCAGATGGTGCCGATCCTGCTGAAGTCGCATTTCGCTTCCACGAACACGCTTCGGGCGCACTACTGGCGGGTCTTCCGCCGGCTTTCCGAGGGTGGTTACTCGCCCGAGATCTCGGGCTGCGGAAAGGGCTAACGGAGCGGCTTACGCCGCGCTTTTCACCGAACGCAAAGCGCCCGCCGGCGGAAGCCGGCGGGCGCTTCTGTCCCCGGGCTGCGGGGAGAGGTCGATGCCCTAGGCGTCGAGCTCGAACCCGGAGATCGCGAGCGTGACGACACCACCGCCGGCGATGTACAGCCCGCGGATGACCTCGCCAGCCCGCATGACGTGGCGTGTCTCCACGTTCACGCTGGCAGCGCCGGCCGTGACCGGGAACTCGAACAGCGTGTAGTTGCCGGCGTTGGCGTACGGCGCGACGACCAGGTGACGGACGACAAGCGTCGAGGTTCCGGGCCCGGAAGCTCGTGCGATGATGCTCTTAACGACGGCCACCTTGCCGGCGGGCACCGTGTAGAGGTCGAGGCTGTTGACGGTGAGGTTGCGCGGGGGGACGAGGAGCGTGCTGTAGACGGTCACCGCGGCGACGTCCCATTCGCCGTCACCTCATCGATGCGCCGGCCGTTCGCCACGACACCGCGGCTAATGACGGCCAGGAGGACGACCTGGGCGACGTTCAGGAACTGCGTGACGACGGCCGGCCACGACGGATCGCACGCGGCCACGACCTCGAGCCCCGGCACAGCTAGCGCAGCCGGCGACGCTGGGTGCTGATGACCGGGTCGCAGATGAGGTTGTCGATGATGGCCGGCGTGTCCGCGGCGTGAGCTC
>DATING010001550.1:0-3086 GCA_035474555.1 Longimicrobium sp.
CGCGTTCTCATCCATCCACGGACGGCTGACGATCGTGCAGAACCTGAGCGTCGACCGGTCCATGGAGCTCGTGCGCTCTCGCGCTCCTGCCCGCGTCGCGCCTGGATGTGCCGCGGCGATCCTGCTGTGGATGAGTGTCGCCGCCGGGGTCGGTGCAGTCGCGTTCTAGTGGCTGCCGGCCCCACGTTTCACCCTTTCAGGAGAACGATGATGTCGACTACGGGAGAAAAGCCGGGAAAGGGCACCTACGCGTGCAAGAACTGCGGGCAGAAGGTCGTGCTGAACGATGCGACGGACACCCTGCCGCCGTGCCCGAACTGCAGGAAGACGGAGTTCCGCCCGTAGGCGAGCTGCCGTTGCGTAGATCAAACGAGAGCCCCGGCGCCGTCCTCGCGCCGGGGCTCTCGCCGTATGGTGCGTCTGCCGACGCGCCGCCAGCAGCGCATCCTGCCGCGTGCCCAATTCCGCGCGAATGGGCGAGGGCGCCGGCGCGTACGCACGCCCCCGGATTGTCGCTTCCGATCCGCATCAACAAACGTTTTCTTGTACCGGGGCCGTGCCGCCGGTATCCTGCACGCATCCGGATGAAATGCGGATTTTTCCCGCATCCGGAGCCCCGCGCGCAGTCCGCCCCGGCGGCCCCGGGCTCCGCGGCCGTGCATCTCCATCCTCTTCCTGACGCGACAAGACCCATGGCGAAACCGATCCTGATCCTGGCCTGCGACGGCGGCGGAATGCGCGGGCTCATCACCTCGCTGCTGCTGCAGGACCTGGAGAGCAAGACGAGCTTTCTGACCAACGTGGACGTGTTCGCCGGCACCTCCACGGGCTCGTTCATCGCGCTGGGGCTGGCGTCCGGAAAGGTGCAGCCCGCCGACCTGGTGGCGCTGTACGAGAAGGACGGCCAGTCCATCTTTGCGCCGTACACGCCGCCGTCCGGGCAGGCGAGCCCCGCGCTGCGGCAGGCCATGGCGAGGTCGGGCGCCGGTCCCGAGGCGCTGTCGTGGAACCCGTGCAACTGGGTGAGCGGCTTTTGCAACGCCATGTACATGAACGACCCCAGCAGCCCCCTGTATACCACGCTCAGCACCCTCTTCAACGGGAGCGGCCCCGCGCTTACCCTGGCCGACCTGCCCAAGCAGGCCGTGGTGACCACGAACATGCTGTGGTCCGAGGCGCAACAGTCGTGGTTCCCGGCGCTGCTGGGCAACCTGCCCAACATGCAGAACACGTCCATGCCGGTGGTGGACGCGGCGCTCAGCAGCGGCGCGGCGCCCATCTACTTTCCGCCGTTCTGGAACGCCACGCTCAACACCTACTGCGCGGACGGGGGCACCTTCGCCAACAACCCCGCCTCCGTGGCGGTCACGGCCGCGCTCCAGGCGGGGGTGATCACGCCGGCGGACCTGCCCAACGTGTACCTGCTGTCGCTCAACACGGGCGTGGTGCGCAACGGGATGACGCCGGACTACATCAATACCCAGGTGCAGGGGCCGCAGAACATGGGCATCCTGGACTGGTTCCTGTCCCTGAGCCCCGGCACGGTGCCCTCCGAGGCGCTCATCAGCCTGATCTTCGACACGGTGTCGAGCATAGACACCATCCAGATGCAGGCGCTGCTGGGCGGCAACTTCGTGCGCCCGCAGGGGCCGGTGCTCACGGCTCCGTACGCGCTGGACGACTGGGCGGACTACCAGACGCTGGTGAACGCGACCAACGCCTACATCAGCGGCGACGCCAGCCAGCCCGGCGACTGGTCCTCCGTCGTCAGCTGGGTCAAGAGCACGTTCACCTGAACGGCCCTGGCCCGGCCTGCACGTGAAGGAGCCCCGGCGCCGTCCTGGCGCCGGGGCTCTCGTTGCTCACGCGGCCAGCCGCCGCACGGGCTATCCGGCGACCCGCTCGAAGCGCAGGTTGCGCACGCGGCCGGCATCCAGCATGAAGCCCGTCAATGCGCCGGAGGCATCGCGCACGAAGCGCAGCGTGGGCCCGGCGCTGAACTCGTCGCGCACCAGCGGGCGCAGGGGCGTGGGATCGCCGCCGCGGCGGTGCACCGTCAGGGTCCCGTTCTCCACCGCGAGCGTGTACGTGGCCTGCAGCTCCTCGCTGAAGTACCGGCCCGCGTATGCCGCCAGCTCCTCCGGCGTGGGCGTCACCAGGGCCAGCTTCTCGAACGCCTGCGGCTCGCCGCCGACCTGCGTCCAGACCAGGCGCCCCGGCTCGAAGCGCACCCACATCTCCACGGGCGCGCCCACCGCCTGGAACTCCGTCTCGCTCACGGGCCGCAGCTCGAAGCGGTTGGCCGCGCCCACGTACAGCCGCCCGCCGTCCACCGTGAGGGTGCGCGTGGCGCGTGTCACCGGTTCGCGGTACATGCCCGCCAGCGCCTGCAGCCGCTCCGGGGCCATCTGCACGGCGGGCGCGGCGGGCGCGGCCGCGGCCTGGGCGGCTGCCGGTGCCGGCCGGGCGGGTGCCGGCTCCATCCGGTCCTCCAGGTAGATTTCAGCAATCGAACGGGCCAGGCGGCTGGGATCGCTGGACGCCACGTTGCACAGCACGGCGGTGGAAAAGCGCGCGTCGGGAAAGCGCACGAGCTCCGCGCGGTAGCCGCCCCACGCGCCGCTGTGCATCACCACCCGCAGGCCGCGGTAGCGCGACACCCCCAGCCCGGACGCGTACTCCAGCTCGCGTCCGCTGGCCAGCCGCCCCACCGTGTGCAGCTCCGTCAGCAGCGCCTGCCCGCCCACGCGCGGATCGTAGAAGTTGCGGTCCCACAGCAGCAGCTCCTCCACGGTGGAGAAGACGGCGCCGTCGCCCGTCTGCAGCCAGCGCGAGACGTCCATCCGGTAGCCGCCCTCGCGGCGCGGCGCGTACGCCAGCGCGCGGTCCGGCACCACCGCGGCATAGTCTTCCAGCACGTGCGTGCGCGTCATCCCCAGCGGCGCGAAGATGCGCTCCCGTGCGAGCTGGCGCAGGGGCGTGCCGGAAGCGCGTTCCGCGATCACGGAAAGCAGGAAGTAGCCCGAGTTGCTGTACAGGTGCTCGTCGCCCGGGGCAAAGTTCAGCTCGCGCTGGCGGACGATGGC
>DATING010001551.1:0-2860 GCA_035474555.1 Longimicrobium sp.
CGCTGCGCGCGGAGGACGACGTGGTGCGCGCGCGGCAGGCGGTGCGCAGCTGGGCGGTGGAGATGGGGTTCAGCCTGGTCGACCAGACCAAGCTGGTGACGGCCGCCAGCGAGCTGGCCCGCAACACGGTGGTCTACGGCGGCGGGGGCGCCATGGGGATGGAGGTGCTGGAGGACGGCGCCCGCACGGGGTTCCGCCTGGTGTTCACGGACACCGGGCCCGGCATTCCCGACATCCCCCGCGCCCTTACCGACGGCTACACCACGGGGGGCGGATTGGGGCTGGGGCTGAGCGGCGCCAAGCGGCTGGTGAACGAGTTCGCCATCCAGAGCGCGCCGGGCGAGGGGACCCGCATTACGGTGGTGAAATGGAAGTGACGGGCGGGTTCGCGCTGCCGGTGACGGACCCGTCGGGCGCGGGCGAGCTGCGCCGCCGGGTGACGGCGCTGGCGCAGGCGCTGCAGTTCGGCGAGACGGACGTGGGGCGCGCGGCGCTCGCGGCCACGGAGGCCGCCACCAACCTGGCCAAGCACGCGCGCGGCGGCGGCGTGGTCATCGTGCGCCCCTGCGGCCGCGGCGACGCGCGCGGGGTGGAGCTGCTGGCGGTGGACACGGGGCCGGGAATCCGCAACCTGAACGACGCCCTCCGCGACGGCTTCTCCACGGCGGGGAGCCCGGGGACGGGGCTGGGTGCCCTGTCGCGCCTGTCCGACGAGTTCGACCTGTTTTCCTCCGCGGACCAGGGGACCGTCCTCCTGTCGCGCATCTGGGCGGCGGACCCCGGGCCGGCGGACGTGGCCATGTCCATCGGCGCGGTGAGCGTGGCCAAGCCGGGGGAGACGGTGTGCGGCGACGGGTGGTCCAGCGCCCACTTCGCCCGCCGCTGCCTGATCGTCTGCGCGGACGGGCTGGGGCACGGGCCCGACGCGGCCGTGGCGTCCACCGCCGCCACGCGGGTCTTCGACGAGCACGCGGCGGAAGGGCCCGAGGCGCTGCTGGAGCGGATGCACGGGGCCCTGAAGCCCACCCGCGGCGCGGCCGTGGCCGTGGCGGACATCGACCTGGAGACGCGCACGGTGCGCTACGCGGGCGTGGGCAACATCGCCGCGACGGTGTGGGGGCCGGGGGAAAGCCGCAGCCTGGTGAGCCACAACGGCATCGTGGGGCACGAGATGCGCAAGGTGCAGCGCTTCGAGTACACGCTCCCCCCGCAGGGGCTGCTGGTGATGGCGTCGGACGGCATCTCCACCCGCTGGCAGCTGGAGAAGTACGCGGGCCTGGGGATGCGCGACCCCGCCGTGATCGCCGCCGTGCTGTACCGCGACTTTTGCCGGGGGCGCGACGACGCCACGGTGGTGGTGGCGCGCGAGGTCAGGACCGCGTGAGCGGCGGGCCTCCCCTGTGCACCGTCCTGCTGCGCGCGGACGCGGACGTGGTCACCGCCCGGCAGCGCGCGCGGCTGGTGGCCGAGCAGGTGGGGATGGAGGGGCAGGACCTGGTGCGCTTCGCCACGGCCGTGTCGGAGATGGCCCGCAACGCCGTGCGCTACGCGGGGAGCGGGCGCATCGAGTTCGACGTGGAGGGCCCCGCGGCGGAGCAGCTGATGACGGCGCGCATCACGGATGCGGGCCCCGGCATCCCCCACCTGGACGACGTGCTGGAGGGGCGCTACGTGTCGCAGACGGGGATGGGGATGGGGATCGTGGGCACGCGCCGGCTCATGGACCGCTTCGAGCTGCGCACCGCGCCCGGCCAGGGGACGGCGGTGACCATGGCCAAGCGCCTGCCGCGGACGGCCCCGGAGGTGGACCTGCGGATGCGCGCGCGGCTGGCCGAGACGCTGGGCCGGCTGGACCCGCCGGACCCCGTGGAGGAATTGCAGCGTCAGAACGCCGAGCTGGTGGTGGCCCTGGCGGAGGTGCGCACGCGGCAGGAGGAGATGGCGCGGCTGAACCAGGAGCTGGAGGACACCAACCGCGGCGTGGTGGCCCTGTACGCGGAGCTGGACGAGCGGGTGGACCAGCTGCGGCGGGCCAGCGCGCTGCGGGCGCAGTTCATGTCGTACATGAGCCACGAGTTCCGCACGCCGCTGGACAGCATCCTGGCCCTTTCCGGCCTGCTGCTGAACCGGGTGGACGGAGAGCTGACGGAGGAGCAGGAAAAGCAGGTGGGCTACGTGCGCCGCAGCGCCCGCGACCTGCTGAACCTGGTGGACGACCTGCTGGACACGGCGCGGGTGGACGCGGGCAAGGTGGCCGTGCACCCCGCTCCGTTCACCGTGCCGGACCTGTTCAACGCCCTGCGCGCCACCCTGCGCCCCCTGCTGGTGGGGGAAACGACGCAGCTGCTGTTCGACGAGGCGGGCGCCCTGCCGCCCCTGCTCACGGACGAGGCCAAGGTGGCGCAGGTGCTGCGCAACCTGGTGTCCAACGCGCTCAAGTTCACCGAGGCGGGCGAGGTGCGCGTCTCGGCGCGAGACGAATCTCCCGGGACGATCGTCTTTACCGTGGCGGACACGGGGGTGGGGATCGCGGAGGAGGACCAGGCGCGCATCTTCGAGGACTTTGCCCAGGTGGACGGCAACATCCAGCGGCGGCGAAAGGGCACGGGGCTGGGGCTCCCCCTGTCGCGCAAGCTGGCGGAGCTGCTGGGCGGCACGCTTTCCCTGCAGAGCCGGCCGGGCCACGGCTCGGTCTTTACCCTTACCCTGCCGCGCGAGTACCGCATGGACGCGGACGCACCGGACGAGATGGCTTCGACATGACGGACGCCGCGCAGCGCGAGGGCATCCACCGGCGCGTGCTGGTGCTGAACGTGGACGACTACGAGGCCGGCCGCTACGCCACCTCGCGCGTGCTGCG
>DATING010001552.1:0-3784 GCA_035474555.1 Longimicrobium sp.
CGCCCCGGACGCGTTCGTCTGGGCCACGGCGCGCTACGAGAGCGGCGACTGGAACTCCGCGCCCCTCGTGCCGACGAACCTGCTGCACTCCATCGCCCAGTACACGTCGCTGCCCGTGGCCTCCATGGGCGCCGTCGTGGACCTGTCGAGCGCCGAATTGTTCAAGTTCCCGTTCGTCTTTCTCACGGGCCACCTGCCCGTGCGCTTCAACCAGCAGGAGAGCGCCAACCTCAAGGCGTACGTGGAGCGCGGCGGCTTCATCTTCGTCGACGACCACAACCACGACATCGACGGCGGCTTCCACAAGACGGCCACGGCGGAGATCGCGCGCATCTTCGGCTCCGGCTCGCTGAAGCCCATCCCCAAGAACCACGAGCTGTACCGCGCGTTCTTCGTCTTCGACGACGGGCCGCCCACCACCAGCCACGAGCTGAACGGCTGGGGCGACAACCTGGTGCACGAGAACCTGTTCGGCGTGGAGATGAACGGGCGGCTGGGCGTGCTTTATTCCAACAAGGACTACTCGTCGGAGTGGAACTACCACGCGCGCAGCAAGCGGCAGCAGTCCATCGACAACACGCGGTTCGGGGTGAACGTGGCCGTGTACGCGCTCACGCGATGAAGATCGTCCCGATGCTCCTGCGCGGCGCCGTCCTGCTGCTGCTGGGCCTGGCGCTGGCGCTCTCCGGCGTGTGGCGGACGCGCACCGGCCCCGCCGCGCCCGCGTGGATCGCGGACGCCGGCCAGCTGGACGGGATGGCGGATTCGCTCCTCGTGGGCCGCGCGCCCCCCGCCATCGCCCGCGCGTCCGCCACGCCGCCCACGGCCGCGGAGCTGGACGTGCTCGCGGCCGCGGCCCGCCGCGCGCCGCTGTACGCCGCCGTCCCCGCGCGCGCCGCCACGGTGCAGGCCCAGGCCCCCGCCCGCGCGCTCAGCGGGCGCGCGGCCGCCGTGGGCTTTCGCGTGTCCGCCGCGGCGAACGACAGCGTGTGGGTGCGCTTGACGGACGAGACGGGCGTGCTGGACAGCCTTCAGGTGCGGATGGATGCCAGCGGCCACTACGCCGGCGCCTTTCGCGTGCGCCCGCCGCGCCCCGGATGGCGCGAGTGGACGGTGACGGCGGGCGACGGGTCGGCGCGGACGGGCGCGTGGGTGGATTCGGCCGGCGCGCCGCGGGTGATCGTGCGCGCGGGGTTTCCGCACTGGGAGTCGAAGTTCATCGTCCGCGCGCTGGAGGAGAGCGGCGCCACGGTGGAAACGGCGTACGACCTGGGGCGCGGGCAGTCCGTGGCCGCGGGCGGGGGCGGGATCTCGCCGGAGCGGCTGGGGCGCGCGGACGCCGTCGTGGTGCTGCACGGCGCGCCCGTGGGGGACGGCGAGCGGCGGATGCTGCTGGACTGGGCCGCGGCGCGCGGCGGCGGCGTGCTGCTGGTGGGCGGGCAGACGGCGGCGGGGGCCGGCGCCTTCGCCCTCGCCGGGGGGCCGATGCGGGCGCGCTCGGTGGATGGGCCCGCGCTGATGTGGACGCTGCCGCCCGAGCTGTCCCCGCTGCCGGGGGACCGCGTGCGCTCCGGTGCGGTCACGTTCGGCGCGGCTCGGCCGGGGGCAGCGATGGCCGCGACGGCGGCGGAGGGCGGCGTGCTGGCGCTGCGGCCGCTGGGGCGGGGGAGGGCCGCGTCGCTGGCGCTGACGGAAACGTGGCGGTGGCGGATGGAGGCCGGGCGCGTGCGCGAACACCGCGAGTTCTGGCGCGCGCTGGTGGATTGGCTCGCGTCCGCGCCGCGCGATCCGGTGACGCTGTCGGTCCCCGAGCCCGTGGGCCCCGCCGGCGCGCGCCGCGACGTCGTCGTGTACGCGACAAGCGATGCGGGATCGAGCCTGCCGCCGCTGCTGGTGACGCGCCCCGGCCGGCGGACGGACACGCTCGCGCTGTCGCCGGACCGCTCGCGGGCCGGCGTGCTGCGCGGCGCGTTCCTTCCGGCGGATACGGGCCTCTACACCTTCGCCTTTGCCGGCCGCGCGCCCTCCGGTGCCTACCGCGCCACGGCGGATGCCGGCCCCGCGGAAGACGCGTGGCAGCGGCTGTCGATGCTGGCCAGCGCCTCCGGCGGCCGCATGCTCCCGGCGGATTCCCTGCGCCCGCTCATGCGCCGCCTGACGCCGGAGGGCGCGGACACGGGCCGGCTTTCGCTCGGCTGGATGCTGTTCTGGGCCCTGCTCCTCTCCGCCGCGGCCGAGTGGGCGATCCGCAGGTTGCGCGGTGAGGCGTGACGATCCAGTAGCGAAGACTCGTCCTGAGCGGGTAAACCCGCCGCTGGAAAAGCGATAAGCCCTGTCTCGCGCCGAGGCGCTCTGCGAACAGGGCTTCAGAAGCGTAAAAGAACACCGCGCCGACCCTCCCCTTCGCGCCGTCCGGCGCGATGCCGCAGCGTTGTTTTCCTGAGGGAGGCGCCGCCGGTACCGTCTCCTTGCATGCACCCCGGCGCCGACCGAAGGATCTACCCTCCCGTGAACGACGGCCGCCGCGGTGCACGGGCCTTCACGATCACGGAGCTGCGGAGCCGCTGTAAGGAGCAACGGTCATGAACGGGCGAGGTCTTCTGTATCCAATCACATTTGGGTACATTTTGTGTGATATTGGCTGATGCAGAACCTTCCGCTCACGGAGCCCCATGAAGAAGATCCGCCTGAACGCCGACGACCTGGAAGTGCTCTCGTTCACGACCGCCCGGCAGCCCGAGGTCCGGGGCACCGTGGAAGGCGCCAACACGGGGAATCCCTGCTACCACACGGTCGCCTACCAGAACACGGTGTGCCTGGGATATCCGGCGTCGTACTGGGGCGAGGAGACGTGCGACTGTCCGTTCGTGCCCTACACGCAGGATCTCCGTTGCCAGCCGCGCCTGTCCGACGGCGGCACCTGCATCACGTGCCCGCCAGAGCCCGGCTGCTGACGATCCGATCGGCCCCCGGTGCACGCGCAGCGGGGGCCGGTTCGTGGCGGACGGATGAGCGGCCGAGGTGCACATCTGCTACGGTTGCAGCGCGCTTGCGGAAATCGGCTTCCTGGCTGAGATTAGGAGAATCGCCAATCCCATCGATCCACCCGCCATCCCTTCCCTGATGACGAACGTCGTGCTGCGTTTCGCCGCGGTTGCCGCGGCGGTGGTCCTCGTGCATGCGCCCGCCGCGGCGCAGGAGCCGCTTCCGCCCGTGCTGCCGTGGGGCATCAACGGCGAGCAGGTCTCGGCGCAGCTGGAGGCCAAGGAACTGCGCGTGCACCTGACCCGCGCCGGAAAGGACGTGCACGCCGCCTCGCCCAACCGGCTGACGCAGGCCGTCGCCATCCTGACCAACGACAGCCTGGTGGGGCTGATCTACTTCCATCCGGAGAACGCGCAGCACAACGCGCCGGACCTGTTCTCGCTCGCGGCCACGCAGGCGGAGCGCACGCACGGGCCGCCCCTGTGCCGCCGGTCCAACCTCGCCGTGTGGACGCTGGAGCAGGGGATCCTGGAAGTCCGCCTGCGCCGCTCCGCCGGCGACGGCGCGCCCGGCGCGGAGATCCGCTACATCGGCCCGGGCTACGCGGAAGAGATGGCGCGCCGCACCACGCCGCGCCCGTCCACCGCCCGCCGCGCCACGCCCACGCGCAGCAGCAGCGGCCGCCGGCTGCTGGGCGCCCCCGCGGATTCCGTGCAGGCGCCCCCGCCGCCCGAGCCCGTCCCGGCCCCCGTCGCGCTGCCGGCCACCGCGCCCGCCGCGCCGACGCCGGCCTACTGCA
>DATING010001553.1:0-2036 GCA_035474555.1 Longimicrobium sp.
CCCACGAGGGCGACCTCTTCGACGTCGATGGGCTTGGGAAAGCACTCGCTGATGCCCAGCTGCCGGCAGATGTCGCGGCCGGTGGGCTCGGTGGCCTCGGTGAGGCCGATGACGGGCAGGCGCGTGCGCTCGCGGGCGGACGCGATGAGGGCGCGGGCGCGGCGTTCGCGCAGGCCGCCGGTGATCACCACCAGGAGCGGCTCCTGGAGGGCGTCGGCCAGCCCCTCGCCGGGAGCCAGCAGCTCCACCTTGAGCCCCTGCCCCTCGAACGCCGCCCGAAGCCGGACGGCCGGCTCCAGGTCGTCCGTGGTGATGAGAACCGCTTCCGCCACCGTGCGTTGCCTCTGAGTTACCTGTGTTGCCGGACGTGACGTCAGGAGGATGTGCCTGGGATGAACCGCGTGACGTGCATGGACGGCATGGACTGCGTGGAGCCCTCGAAGTCCCGTCGCGCGCCCCCACCGCTCGCTTAGGCTCGCACCTCCCCCAAAAACCCTGGGGGAGGTTGAACTGCGGTTCGTGCCTGGGAGCGGGGTTCGTGCACCGGCGGGGAGCCCCCTCCCCCCGGCCCCCTCCCCCGCTTCGCGGGCAGGAGGGGGAGAACTTCATTCGTGCACGGCCGGTGTGCCGGTGTGGCACTCGCCTGGGACGGACAGTCCGCGCAGGCGGACTTCGTGTCG
This sequence comes from Longimicrobium sp., assembly GCA_035474555.1. GTDB lineage: Bacteria > Gemmatimonadota > Gemmatimonadetes > Longimicrobiales > Longimicrobiaceae > Longimicrobium. The sequence goes on from DATING010001553.1 coordinate 681, forward strand.
TCGTTGCGGCGAATTCATTCGCTCGGCTGGAGGGCGGCCCTGGTGCTCCAGCTCAATCCGCGCCTGCCGTTGCTGGCTGTCCCCTGTAACCTGTAACCCGTCCCCCGCAGTTCCCGCGGTTCAGCCCGTCTTCACCGTGCCGCCCTTGTGGAACGGCGGCCGCACGACCTCCGCCGGGACCGTCGTGTTGCGGATCACGATGCCGATCTCCGTGCCCGGCTTGGCGGACGCGGCGGGGACGTACGCCATCCCCACGCCCTCGCCCAGCGTGGGGCTCACGACGCCGCTCGTCACCACGCCGCACTCCTGCCCTTCCACCGAGACGGGATAGCCGTGGCGCGGAAAGCCCCGCTCCTTGAGGCGGAACCCGACGAGCTTGCGGCCGATCCCCTGCTCCTTCTGGCGGGCCAGGGCGTCGCGCCCCACGAAGTCGCCCTTGTCCATCTTGACCACCCAGCCGAGGCCGGCCTCCAGCGGCGTGGTGTCCTCGTCCAGGTCGTTTCCGTACAGCGCGTAGCCCATCTCCAGGCGCAGCGAGTCGCGGCAGCCCAGGCCCGTCGGCACGAGGCCGTCGTCCTTGCCGACTTCGAGCAGGCGGCGCCACAGCTTGGCCGCGTGCTCCGCGGGGACGTACAGCTCAAAGCCGTCTTCGCCCGTGTAGCCCGTGCGGCTGATGGTGGCGGGGATGCCATCCACCGTGCCCTCGGCAAAGCGGTAGTAGCGGATGGAATCCAGGTCCGCGTCCGTCAGCTTGCGCAGGATGCCTTCCGCCTTGGGGCCTTGCAGGGCGAGAAGGGCGATGTCGTCCGTGTGGTCCTCCAGCTCCACGCCGTACTCGCCAGCGAACTGCTGGATCCAGCGGAAGTCCTTGTCCTTGTTGCTGCCGTTGACCACCAGCAGGTAGTGGTCCGGGTAGCGGTAGACGAGCAGGTCGTCCAGCAGCTTGCCGTCGTGGTTGAGCAGCGTGCTGTACTGCGCCTGTCCCACCTCGATCTTGGACACGTCGTTGGTCACGACGCGCTGCACGAAGTCCAGCGCCCGGTCGCCGCGCACGGTGAACTCGCCCATGTGGCTCACGTCGAACAGCCCCGCGGCCTTGCGGACGGCGTGGTGCTCGGCGGTAATGCCGGTGGGGTACTGCACCGGCATCTCGTAGCCCGCGAACGGAACGAGCTTGGCGCCGAGCGATGCGTGCTCGGCGTGCAGCGGCGTGCGGAGAAGGGTGCCGGACTCGGCCATCGTACTCAGCGGGTTGGGGTCGCGGGTGGTTTCGCTCGGGGCCTAAACTAACACGACCCGCCGGAGGGCGCGAGCGTCGAGTGTGCCGAAATGTCAGACCGGGGAGCGGGCCCTCGT
>DATING010001554.1:0-6835 GCA_035474555.1 Longimicrobium sp.
GCGAAGACCGTGCACGGGCGGAGGGCCCCCTCCCCCCGGCCCCCTCCCCCGCTTCGCGGGCAGGAGGGGGAGAACTGCATGCCGGTGCACGCGATGTGGTTCCGCAACTCCGCCGGGCGGCCACGGGTGGATCGCTGCAACGCGCGGCGGCCTCTTCGTTGCCTCCATCCGCATCCTGTCCAAGGAGATGCGGATCAGCGACGGGAGCGCGCGATGGCGACGGCGGAGACGGAGGCGGGGTGGACGCACGGGGAGGCGATCGTCAACAACGTGCGCCTGCACTGGGTAGAGGCGGGGCAGGGGCCGCTCGTGCTGCTGCTGCACGGCTTTCCCGAGTTCTGGTACGAGTGGCGGCACCAGCTCCCCGCCCTGGCCGCGATGGGCTTCCGCGCCGTGGCGCCGGACCTGCGCGGCTACAACCTGTCGGAGAAGCCGCGCGGCATCGGCGCGTACCGCATCGAGCAGCTGGTGGGCGACGTGCAGGGGCTCATCCGCCACTTGGGCGCGGAGCGCGCGCACGTGGTGGGGCACGACTGGGGCGGATTGGTCGCGTGGTGGCTGGCCATGCTGGCGCCCGAACGCATCGACCGGCTCGTCATCATCAACGCCCCGCATCCGGACGCGTTCCGCCGCGAGCTGATGACGCCGCAGCAGATGATCCGCTCGTGGTACGCGGCGGCCTTCCAGGTGCCGGTGCTGCCGGAGGCTGCGTTCCGGGCGAACGGCTACGCCATGCTGGAGCAGATCTTCCGGGCGTCGTCGGTGCGGCCGGGCGCGTTCTCGGACGAGGACATCCGCCGCTACCAGGAGGCGGCGGCGCGGCCGGGGGCGCTCACGGCCATGATCAACTACTACCGGGCCGCCGCGCGCCATCCCAGCCCGCCCACGCGGACCATCCCGCATCCCACGCTGCTCATCTGGGGCGAGCAGGACCAGGCGCTGTCGATCCGGCTGACGGAGGGGCTGGAGGCGTGGGTGCCGGCGATCCGCATCGAACGCATCCCCGGCGTGAGCCACTGGGTGCCCGCGGAGGCGCCGGACCGGGTGAACGCGCTGCTCCGCGGCTTTCTCTCCGCGTCCTGAGCGCCTAGCTTGGCGGGCATGTCCCGCATCCATTCCGCGGGCCGCCGCGCATGAGGCGCGAGCTGGCCCGCAAGGCGATCCACGTTTCGTCCACGGCGGTGCCCCTGCTGGTGTGGCTGGTGCCGCGCCCGGTGGCCATTGCCGTGCTGGTGCCGATCACCGTCCTGGCGCTGGCCATCGACGTGGCGCGGCACCGCATCCGCCCGTTTCGCTACCACTTCCTGCGCCACACGCGCACCATGCTGCGCCACCACGAGCGGCGCGGGCTGGCGGGCGCGACGTGGATGGCGCTGGCGTACGCGGCCGCCCTGCTGCTGTTTCCCAAGCCCGTCGCCGTGGCGGCCATGCTCTTCAACGGCCTGGGGGATGCGGCCGCGGCACTCGTGGGCAAGCGCTGGGGGCGGCGGCGCACGGCGTGGGGCAAGTCGTGGGAGGGGTTCGCGGCGGGGCTCGTGGTGGACCTGGGCGTGGGGCTGGGGATGTGGATGCTCGCGCCCGCCGCCGTCCCGCTCGCGGGCGCGGTCCTCGGCGCGCTGGTGGCCTCCACGGTGGAGTTCGCGCCCCTGCCGCTGGACGACAACGTGCGCGTGACGCTCGCCGGCGGGGCGGGGATCCTGCTCGGCGCGCTGCTGCTGGGCTGATCCTCCGTCCATCACGGACTGCCGTTCGGACCCAGCAAATCCTTTACATCCGCGGTCCGAACTTTTCGTCGGCAAGCCCCCTCCAATGGATCGCACGCGCTGATGCGCCGGCCTCTCCGGCGCGAATCGCCGGCCGTGCATCAACCCTCCATTGGAGCCTGTACGACATGCCTTCCCCCATCACCCGGTTCGCGCGCGCCCTTCCCCTGCTCGCGCTCGTGGCCTGCAACTCCGCCCCCACCGGCGCCGCGCAGACCGCCGCGTCCGCCGCGCCGTCCCTCTCCCAGGCCGAGGCGCCGGCCGGCGTGCGCGCGGCCATCGAGGCCAACAACGCGCGGCTGATCGCCGCTTTCGTCGCGGGCGATGCCGCCGGGGCCGCCGCGCTCTTCGCGGACGACGCCGTGCTGCTGCTCCCCGGCCTGGACGCCATCGAGGGCCGCGCCGCCATCGAGCAGGCCCTGGCGGGCGCGTTCGGCGCGGTGCGGTACCGCTCCATCGACGCGCGGATCGAGGAGGTGCAGTTCTTTGGAGACTACGCCCTGGAGCGCGGCACCACGGTGATGGTGTACGAGGCCGGCGGGCAGACGTTCACGGACCGCGGCAAGTACATCGTGGCGTGGACGCGGGGGCCGGGCGGGACGTGGCTCATCCACCGCGACGTCAGCAACACGAGCGGCCCGGGGGCGGGAGCGTAACGACGAGACGGACCAGCGGTGGGGGCGGAGGGGCGTAACGGCGAGACGGACCAGCGGCGGAGGCGGAGGGTGTGGAGGGCAGGCAGGAGAACGTCGCTGCGCGACGGGGGGCCCTCTCCCCCGACCGCCTTTTTGCTCGTTCCTCGCAACGGCGGTCGACCCCTCCCCCAACTTCGGGGGAGGGGTTTTGTCGCGGGGAGAGACCGTGCGTGGACGCCGGGGTTTTTCGGCGACGGCATCGCGCCTCCGGGCGAAGCCCGAAGCGAAAACGCAGTTCTCCCCCCTCCCGCCGCGAAGCGGGGGAGGGGGGCCGGGGGGGAGGGGGCCCTCGCCCGGTGCACCGTCTCCGCTCATCCGCTCGATCTATATCCCGCCGTCCTCGCCTCGCCTCGCCGCCTCCCACCGCCCAACAGCTCCCCCTCACCCCACCAGCACGTCCTCCACGCCGCGGCGGGGGGTGGGGCGCAGGTCCTGGCCGTAGCCCATGCGCAGGATGAGCTGCGGCCATCCTTCGCGGCCCAGCATCTCGCGCAGGCGGGCGCGCAGCGCGGGCACCTGCACGGGCTGGTTCAGGAACGCGGCGCTCAGCCCCCGCGCACGCCCCGCCAGCAGCACGCGCGCCAGCGCCTGCCCCGCGTTCAGCCAGTCGGTGCAGCGGTCGCCCTCCGTGCCCAGCACGGCCAGCAGGGGCGCCGTCTCGGCCGCGCGGCGGTCGCTGCCGCCGCGCATGCCGCCCAGGTTCAGCCGGCCCATGAGCGCGGGGCCCAGCGGCGCCAGCAGGTCCGGGATGCCCAGCGCGTACGCCGGAATGCCGTCCGCTGCGCCGCGTGCCGTCGGGCGGATCCACGACGCGAGCTCGCGCCGGAAGGCGCCGTCCGCGTACTGCAGGTGATCCGCCGCCTTTACCAGCCCCGCCACCTCCGTCCGCAGCGCGCCGCCCAGGGGGCGCATCCATCCACCCTCGTCCTCCGCCGCCTCGCGCAGCAGGGCCAGGTCCGGCGGGGTCAGCTCGCGCGCGTCAAAGGCGGGGCGGTGTGTGCGGCGCTCGCGGATGGCGCGAAAGAGCGTGAGCACCTCGCGGCTGGCCCGCACCTCGTCGCCGCGGCTCACCAGGGCCAGCAGGTCGGGTTTGCGGGGATCGGGATGCAGGTGCACACGGTCCATGTGCCCAAAGCGGCGCACGGCCACGCGCAGAAAGAAGAGCGCGGCCCCGCAGCCGATGGTGAGCTCGCGGCCATCCGGGTCGCTGACGGGCAGGGCGCGCGTGCGGTCGGCGTGCAGCTCGATGCCGGCCGGGGTCACGCGAAAGCGCCACGGCTGCGTGTTGTGCGCGGAGGGGGCGAGCACGGCGTAGCCCACGATGTGGCGCAGCTGCTCGATGCTGGAGCCGTCGGCCGGGTAGCCGGCTTCGGAGACGCTCCAGGGGTCGGTGGATGGGGTGGTCTGCATTGATGCCTCCGGTTTCCGCTGTGCCGCGGCGCGTCCACCCGGCCGCGCCCGTGGGATGCACGATACGCGTCGGCGGGCGCCGGGTCTGTCGGACCCCTGCGGATAGCGGGTGGGAGGATGGACTACGGGGGGAGGATGACGGGGGAGGATGACGGGGGAGGATGACGGGTGCCGCGCGGGAAATTCGGGATCCGGGCGAAGGGCGGACGCCCCCCTCCCCGACCCTCCCCCACAAACTGCGTGGGGGAGGGAGGACGGCGTCTCCGGCGCGGGGCGGGGTCCGTGCGGATCGAGGCCGAGGATCGTGCGGAGGTGCGGAGATCGTGCGCACACCGGCCCGGCGAATGAATTCGCGGCACCGAAAACGTGATGTCGGCCTTCGCCGACAGGTCGGGGCACGGCGGAGTGCCGGGTGTGGAAGCCGGGTTTCCGTCGCCGTTTTTCCGCGGTTGAAGCCTCGTTCGGCGAGCGCGGCGAGCCGAGACGGGGCTTATGGCTTTCCCAGCGGCGGGTTTACCCGCTCAGGACGGATGTCCGCCACCCCGGACGGAACCCCGCCGCCCCGGACGGAAGAGCGCCACCCGCTGCACTCTCTCCGCCATCCTTCTGGATACAAATCAACCTCCCCCAGGGGTTTTTGGGGGAGGTCGCGAGGAACGAGCGGGTGGGGGCGTCCGGCTGGAGTTCGCATCCAGCCTCACTCCCCCCGCCCCCAGTAGATCTGCGTGTCGTACTCGAAGCGGACGCGGCCGTCCACGGCGTGCGCGTCGAACAGGCGCCGCAGGGCATCCATCATGGGCGCGTGGCCGGGCTGGCCCTCGTTGGGGGCGTAGGACGACGACAGCAGCCGGCCCTTCAATCCATCCCAGTCGAACACCTGCTCGCTGGGCACGTCGCGCCGCCCGAAGCCGGCCCCCAGCACGGCGCCGATGGTCTCCGCCGTCACGTTCTCGTGGTTCACGGAGGCGTAGTCGGTGCCGTGCGCGTGCAGCAGCGCCTCGTACTCGCGGAGAAAGGGCGTGGTGTCCGTCTTCCGCGCGTTCCACAGCAGCACCATCCATCCGCCCGGCCGCAGGATGCGCCGCCACTCGCGCCGCACGGCCGGCGGATCGAACCAGTGAAAGGCCTGCGCGGCCACCACGTAGTCCACGCTGGCGTCCGGCAGCGTGGTCGCCTCGGCGGATCCGTCCACGCTGCGAAAGCGCGCATCGGCGCCCAGCAGGGCCTCGGCGGCGGCGCGCATGTCAGGGTTGGGCTCCACGGCGTGCACGGGATTGCCGGCATCCAGAAAGAGCTTCGCCGAGATGCCCGTCCCCGATCCCACGTCCGCGATCGCGTGCGCCGGCGCCAGCCCCGTCTCCGCGCGCAGCACGTCCAGCACGGCGGGCGGATAGCCGGGGCGGTACAGGACGTAGTTGCGCACGCGGTCGGAAAAGCGCGTCGTGGCGTCCGGGCTGGGCATGGGCGGCGTCTACTGGACGGTGATGGTGCGCTCGATGGTGAGCGGGGCGTGCGCCTCGCCGGCGCCCGCGCCGTACCCCTGGCCGTGGATGCGCACGAGGGCCGTCCCGCGCTCGGCGAAGACGAGCTCTACGTCGTGCTCCAGGTGGCCGAGCGCCCGGTTGCACGTGCCGCCCACCGGCTCCTGCACGTACACGGCCACGTCCGTGCGCAGCCCCACCCGCACCACTTCGGCCGGGGCCGGGCGGCGGCAGGTGCTTCCGAACGTCACCACGCGGATGGTGAACGGCTGGCCCGCCTGCACGGTGGCGGGCGCCTGCACGTCCGCGGCGATCCCGGCCCAGGTGAGAAAGCCCGGTTCACGGTGGTAGTCCAGCTCGTCCGCGTCCGTCGGCGAGCAGGCGGACAGCAGCAGGGCGGCGATCAGGACGCTTCGGCGGATGTTCATCACTCCGTGTCTCCCGTGGATGGAATCGTGATGGATGGCGGTTCAGCCCGCCGGCTGCACGGTGATCGCGCGGGTGAGAACGACGGTCTCGCCGCCCGGCTCGCGAATGCCGTGCACGCGCACCGTCGCCTGGCCGGGCGTGTTGAAGCGCACGGGGGTCTCGTGGACGTAGTTGCGGGAGACGTCCGGGCACGAGATCTCCACGCCCGTAAAGCGGAAGTCGTACGGCCGGACGTCGGCCGTGGCGCCGCTCACGGTGGTTTCCGTCCCGTCCGGCCGGCTGCATCCGCCCGCCCAGGTCATCACCGCCACGGAGAACGTCTCGCCGGCGCGCACCGTGGCCGGGAGGGTGATCTCCGGCGGGGCGTCGTAGAACTGGATGACGGACGGCTCCCGCACGCCCTGGTCCGGATCGGTAGCCCCGGAGCAGGCCGCGGCGAGCGCCAGGGCGGCAAGGCAGGTGAGGCGGATGAAGAGGATTCGCATGATGGGGATCGTCGGAGGACGCGTGGAGGTTCTCGGTCCTCAGAACGATCGGCACCCGCGTTCGTGACAGCCGATGCCCCGTGCGGATTGGATGCGCGGCGCGGGCGAGGGGGATGGATGATCTCGGCCCTCGCATTCTCATCGATGCGGCGAGAGGCTGGATCCGCCGACTGCCAGCATCGATGCCCATCCGACGTTGGGGCATCCATCCAGGGAGTCCGGCCATCCCGCCGTCATCCGGGTCTCCTGCGCGGGCACGCTCTTACGGATCGCGATCGTGTGGATGATGTGCCAGGGCAGGCATCCACCTCCGCCGTCACCCTCGTGCCTCTTCGAAAAAACGCGGATGCCGTCCCCGCGCCGGCAGCAGCCGATCTACCAAGGGCCTGATGCACCCTGCTGCGCGCCTGCTTCTCCTCCGGTCCGCGATCGGACGTCGCGACGGCAATCATCCCGTCACGCCGGCCTCTCCGAAGGCCGTTCGTGCGGGAGCGATGTGACGCGACGGCCGGACACGAATCGGACGGCGAGCAGCAGGAGGCCAGAGATCCTTGGTAGTGAGGCTGCTGCCG
>DATING010001555.1:0-1667 GCA_035474555.1 Longimicrobium sp.
GTCCGGGGACGCGGGCGAAGCCGCCGGAACCGCGAAGATCTCCGCCAGGAGGTCGGCGGCCAGGCGGTCGATGCGGGTGTCGTCCAGCAGCGAGGACAAGGACACCGGCGCTCCCAGGCTCGCCTCCAGCGCGCCCTACAGCTCCATCGCACGCAGCGAGTCCATCCCCAGACCCACCAGCGGCTGTTCCCGGTCCACACCCGCCGGGTCCACCCCCAGCACCCGCGCCGCCCGCTCCACCAGATACGCTTCCAGCAGCGCCTGCCGCTCCCCCGCCTCCGCCGCCTCCAGCGCCTCGCGCGTCAGCCCGGGCGCCGCCGCATGCGGTGCGGCGCTCCCCGTCTCCTCGCGCACGCTCACCCCCACCAGGGGGAGGTCCCCCGCGAGGAACGCCGCCCGGCACGCACGCCGCTGCACCTTGCCGCTGGTCGTCTTCGGCACCCCGCCGGTGCGCGCCACCACGACCGCGTGCACCTGCACCCCGTGCTCGCTCGCCACCGCCCGACGGATCGCCGCCGCGACTTCCTCCACGTCCAGCCCCGCCGCCGCCTGGCGCGACACCTCCTGCACCACCACCAGCCGCTCCTCCCCGCCATCGTCCACGCTGAACGCCGCGCCGCTCCCCGCCCGCAGTCCCTCGTGGCTGCGCGCGGCCGTCATCTCGATGTCCTGCGGGTAGTGGTTGCGCCCGCGGATGACGATCAGGTCCTTGAGGCGTCCGGTGATGAACAGCTCGCCGCCGTCCAGGAACCCCAGGTCGCCGGTGCGCAGGAACGGCCCCTCGCCGGTGCCCGCCTCGTACGCGCCGAAGGTTTCCGCCGTCGCTTCCGGGCGCCCCCAGTAGCCGCTCGCCACGCTCGCGCCCGCCACCCACACCTCGCCCACCCGGTCCGGCGCGCACTCGCGCAGCGTCGCCGGGTCCACGATGATCACGCGCTGCGACGGCGCGCTCCGCCCGCTCCCCACCAGCCGGTAGCGCCCTTCCGGCTCCGCCTCCAGCACCGTCCCCTCACCCAGCGCCTCCGCGTCCACGGCGCGCTCCACCGGCAGCTCCGCCGGATCGCTCCCCGTCACCATCAGCGTGGCCTCGGCAAGACCGTAGCAGGCAAAGAACGCCTGCGAACGGAACCCGTTCGGCGCGAACGCCTCGGCGAAGGCGCGCAGCGTCTCGGCCCGCACGGGCTCGGCGCCGTTGAAGGCGATCTCCCACCGGCTCAGGTCCAAGCCCGCACGCTCCTCGGGACGGACGGCGTGCACGCACAGCTCGTAGGCGAAGTTGGGCCCGCCGCTGCTGGTGGCCCCATAGCGCGAGATGGCTTCCAGCCAGCGCGCCGGCCGCTGGATGAACGCCACCGGCGAGAACAGCGCCGCCCAGTAGCCGGTGTACAGCGGCTGGAGGATGCCGCCGATCAGCCCCATGTCGTGGTACGGAGGCAGCCAGATGACAGACCGCGTCGCGGGCGTGTAGCCGGTGAAGCCCTCGATGACGGCGAAGTTGTGCAGCAGGTTGCCGTGCGAGACCATCACGCCCTTGGGCGCGGCCGTGGAGCCGGAGGTGTACTGGAGGAAGGCGAGCGTGTCGCCGGAGACCTCCGGGTCCCGCCACCCAGCCGCTTCGTCCGCGGGGACGTCCTTGGTGGCCATCCAGCGCAGCCCGGCCAGCTCCG
>DATING010001556.1:0-2109 GCA_035474555.1 Longimicrobium sp.
TGCCAGGTCTTTTGCCGTTGCTGTGAGCAGAATCCACGGAACGCAAAAGCGCGCGGCCCCGGGACAGGGACCGCGCGCTTCCGTTCATCATCCAGATGCAGGCTTACTGCATCACCGGCAGCGCACCGGGACCACCCATCCGCTCCAGCCCGGCGCCCAGGGGCACCTTGATGCAGGCCGCGAAGTGCCCGCCGCCCTTGTCGGCCAGGGGCGGGACGATCTTGGCGCAGTCCGCGTCCTTGAGCGGATGGTGGCAGCGCGGGTGGAACGGGCACCCCGGCGGCGGGTTGGCCGGCGACGGCACGTCCCCCTGCAGCATGATGCGCTCGCGCCGGATCCGCGGGTCCGGGATGGGCACCGCGGACAGCAGCGCCTGCGTGTACGGCATCAGCGGGTTGCGGTACAGTTCGTCCGAGTCCGCCAGCTCCACGATGCGCCCCAGGTACATCACCGCCACCCGGTCGCTGATGTGCTCCACCACCGACAGGTCGTGCGCGATGAACAGGTAGCTCAGCCCGAACTGGTTCTGCAGGTCCTGCAGCAGGTTGATGACCTGCGCCTGCACCGACACGTCCAGCGCCGACACCGGCTCGTCGCACACGATGAGCTCCGGCTCTACCGCCAGCGCCCGCGCAATGCCCAGGCGCTGCCGCTGCCCGCCCGAGAACTCGTGCGGATAGCGGACGGCGTGCTCCGGGCGCAGCCCCACGATGCGCAGCAGCTCCGCGATGCGGTCGTTGGCCTTTTGCCCCGTGGAGATGTTGTGGATGGCCAGCACCTCGCGCAGCATGTCCGCGATGGTCATCCGCGGGTTCAGCGAGCTGTACGGGTCCTGGAAGACGATCTGCACCCGGCGCCGCATCTTGCGCAGGGTCGCCTTGTCCATCTCCATGATGTTGACGCCGTCGAACACCGCGCTCCCCGCCGTGGGCTCGATGAGCCGCAGGATGGCGCGCCCCGTGGTGCTCTTGCCGCACCCCGACTCGCCCACCAGCCCCAGCGTCTCGCCCTTGCGCAGGAAGAACGACACGCCGTCCACGGCCTTGACGTCGCCCACGTGGCGGTTGAAGAGCCCCTTGCGGATGGGGAAGTACTTCTTGATCCCCTTTACCGCCAGCAGCGCGTCCGCCGGCGGGTCCATGTCGTCCGGCGTTTGCCCGCGCAGGTCGCTGTCGCCCTTGGCGGGGGGCAGCTCCGGGCGCTCTGCGCTGAAGTTGTGCACGGCCGCATGCGTGTCGTCCGTTCCCGCCGCCGCCGCGCGCTCCAGCCCCGCGCCGATCAGCGGCTCGCGCACGGCATCCGGCCGCTCGCCGCCGCTGCGCTGCCCGTCCGCCGCGCCCTGCCCCCCCGCGGGGGTGCGTCCCTCCGGCGTGTTGGCCATCAGCGCACCTCCTCGCCGCCGGCGTCCACCACCGGGTCCACCGCGCCGGCCACGGGCGTGTGCGCGCCCGTCCCCGTCAGCGCGCCATCCGGCGTAAAGCCGCCCGTCTCGCGCCGCACCTCTTCGCGCCGCTCGGGATACTTCACCAGCCAGCACTTGTTCTTGCGCCCGGGGCCCACCTCGAAGAGGGGCGGCGCCTCCTTCTCCGTCTTTTCCCAGCCGTACGGGCAGCGGTCGTGAAAGCGGCACCCCTCGGGCCAGTTCAGGGGCGACGGCACCACGCCGGGGATCACCGCCAGCCGCTCCTTGGTCCCGCCCAGCTTGGGCATGGAGCGCAGCAGCCCCTCCGTGTACGGGTTCTGGGGGTTGTGGAACACGTCGTCCACGGGCCCCTCCTCGAACACCTGCCCCGCGTACATCACGATGACGCGCGAGGCCATCTCCGCCACGACGCCCAGGTCGTGCGTGATGAGCAGCAACGCCATGCCGGTCCGGTCGCGCAGCTCGCGCAGCAGCTCGAGGATCTGCGCCTGCACCGTCACGTCGAGCGCCGTCGTCGGCTCGTCTGCGATCAGGAGCTTCGGATTGCAGCTCAGCGCCATCGCGATCATCACGCGCTGGCGCATGCCGCCGGACAGCTCGTGCGGATACTGCCCGATGCGATGCGCCGCCTCCGGAATGCGCACGGCTTCGAGCATCGCAATCGCGCGCTTCTTCGCCTCACGGCG
>DATING010001557.1:0-3946 GCA_035474555.1 Longimicrobium sp.
CTGCGAACTCCTTCTGTTCTCTGCGAACTCTGCGTTCAGATCTTTGGCCGGAATGCACAAGAAACCCGGGGAACCGGTATGAGCCTGCGACCCACTCGGATTCTCGGCAGGACGGTCTGGGCTGGGCAGAAACGCGAATCGGCTGCGCCTCGCGGGGGCGCAGCCGATTCGGTTTCCGGGATCGCGGGCGGACGATCAGCCGTCCTCGTCCTCCACCAGCCAGTCGCCGGGGGCCACGCTCCACTCCAGCACCTGCGGCGCGTCGCTGTGAAAGATGCCGCGCAGCGACTCCATGGCGCCGCGCCGGCGCACCAGCACCACGGCCGTCTCCCCCGGCCCCGGGCGGAACTCCTCCAGGTACATGAAGCAGACGTCGCCCATCGCCTCGGGCCGTGGAAGGGAGACGCGGCGGCCGGCGACGTCGGCGTGGATCTCCTCCATCCGCTCGAACTCGGCGGCGCTCAGGGTGACCTCCACGAACAGGTCGCCGTCCACCTCCCACCCGCCGCCGTCTTCCAGCGGCTCGCCGTTCTGGTAGAAGAGCGGGTCGTACGCCACGCCGTCGCGCCGCTTGAAGTTCTCGTCCGCCGCGTAGTCGAAGTCCTCCAGCCCAGCCTCGCCCGCGGTGGACTCGCGGTGGTGGCGGATCTCGTGGGTCAGCGTCTCGTACAGCTCGCCTTCCCAGTCGAAGTCCGGGTCCTGCGCCGCCAGCGCAGCGAACGAGCCGTGGTACAGGTGCACGCCGGAGCGCACGTTGTCGGGCACGTCGTCGCCCAGGTCCAGCTCGCCCGTGGCGCACTCGCCCAGCGTCCAGACGTCGGGCAGCTCCCCGTGCGGCACCGCCTCTTCCGACACCATCACGTACTCCACCCCGCCGCGGTACTCCGGCGGAATGGACTCGAACATCTCCTCGGCGCGGCGCTCGAACTCTTCGAGGGTCATGGGACGGGCACGGAACGGGTGGATCGGTGGATGAAAAAGCGCACGGCGGCCAGCACGCCCCCCGCCGCGATGCCCAGCGATCAGGACGCGAAGTCGCCCCACAGGACGAGCTTGAACCACGTCGTCTCCGCGGCCAGCGCGACGACGAGCAGCCGGTACGGCACGGACCGCGTCGCCAGCGCGGAGTAGGCGAAGAAGAGCATGTGTCCGCTGGCCGGTACCAGCGCACCACCCAGCCGGACGCCCGCGAGCACCACCGCGAGCGCATCCACCGCCCACGCGCCCGCGCTCGTGCCGTCGACCTCGCCCACGCGGATCCCCGCCCAGGTGAAGAACGCGATGAAGAACGGCGCGATGTACAGCAGCAGGAACATCCACGCGTCCCGCCCGTCCACGGCCAGCGCACCCGCCGCGATCGCCATCGGCACCGCCACCGCCGCCACCGCGCACGCGCGCCGAAGCCCATCGCGCGACATCCATCCAACGCCGGTCATCGGTGGTTTCCTGGGGCAGGCCGCGGATGCGAACGGCGGACATGGAGCACGGGCGAGGAGATCCTTCGGTCGGCGCCATGGGGTACGGCACGGGCGGGATCCGCCGGCGCCTCCCTCAGGAAAGCGAGGCTGCGCCACGACTTCTGCTCCGACGACCACCGTTGCCGTGGTGTCCGCGGAGGCGGACAGCGTGAAGTTGTAGCCGCGAATTAATTCGCTTCCGTCCCGCCGCGAATTCATTCACTCCCGACGAGCCGGACCTCCGCCCAGCTCGTCCTCACCAATCGTCCTCGAACCCCGCCTGCGCAAAGGGCGCGGAGCCGGGGAGCCGGTCCGCGCCCTCGTGGCGCCCGCGAACGGCCGGACCGTGCTACTCCAGCTCGTCGATGCCGTTGATGATCTTGCCCACCAGGCCGTAGTCCTTGGCCGCCTCGGCGCTCAGCCAGAAGTTGCGGTGGGTGTCGTGCTCGATCTTCTCCAGCGTCTGCCCCGTCTCGCGCGCAAAGATGCGGTTGATGCGCTCGCGCATGCGGATGATCTCGTGCGCCTCGATGGCGATGTCCGCCGCCGTGCCGCCCGCGCCGCCCGCCGGCTGGTGCAGCAGAAAGCGCGTGTTGGGCAGCGCGTAGCGGTCTTCCAGCGGCGCCGCCACGTAGATGAGCGCGCCGGCGCTGGCCACCCACCCCGTGCCGATCATCCGCACGCGCGGCTTGATGAAGCGGATGACGTCGTGGATGGTGTCGCCCGACTCCACGTGTCCGCCCTGCGAGTTGACGAAGATGTTGATGGGCTCGTCGCCCGCCGCGGCCATGGCCAGCAGCTGGCCGATGACGTTGCTGACGAGCTGCTGGTCGATCCCACCGCTGATGATGAGCGTGCGCGACTTGAACAGCCGGTCGCGGATGCTGTCCGTGAGTGCGTTGGGCGGCCGGTCGACGATCTCTTTCTCGTCGTCCCTTTCCTCTTCTTGCATCATCCCCAGTTTCCCCTGTTGGCTGGCGCGGTCTACCCGAGCCGCATGGTAGCAGGCGGCGCCGTGGTGCGAAAGGGGCCGAACGGGCTATTGCCCGCCCGGCACCAGCCGTGTGACCCACAGCCCCGAGTTGAAGTCCGTGGCGAAAACCAGGCCGTTGTGGGGCATGGCCGCCCAGGTAAAGGTGAGGTTGGGGACGAACCCCCGCGGATCGCCCGTGGCCAGCACGGCCAGCTCGCGGCGCTGCATGCGCCCGCGCAGGTTGCCCGAGACGTCCAGGGCGCGCAGGCCGCCGTTGTTGGTGCCGGCGTACAGCGTGTCGCCGTGCACCCAGAACCGGCTTACGCCGTACCCCGCCACCTCGTACGAGGCCACCATCACGGGCGACTGCACGTTGGTGGCGTCGAACACGTGCAGCATCCCGCCCATCTCCTGCCGGCGGTTCAGGTCCGCGCCCAGGGGCAGGATCTGGTCGGAGACGAAGACGTAGCGGTTGCCGGCGCCGTTGGTGTACGGGAACACGAAGCTCGTGTTGCCGTACGTGCGGTTGCGCCACTCCGTCCGGTAGCGCACCTGGCTCACCAGCCGCGGCTGCTGGGCCGTGCCCCCCTTGATCCCGTTGCCCACGTCCAGGATCACCAGCCCGTCGTCCCAGTACGCCAGGTACGCCAGCCCGTCGTCCACCGTCAGGTCGCTCAGAAAGCGCGACGGGTTGTCCGGCACGCCCCAGCGGCCGATGGGCTTGGGGTCGCGGGGGTCGCTCACGTCCAGCACGCGCATCTCGGCGCTCCCCGCGTCCACCAGGAACAGTCGGTCGCCGGAAAAGTACACCGTCTGCACGCCGCCCGTGAGCGTTTCCCAGTACTCGCCCAGCTGCCGCGGGTGGGCGGGATCGGCCAGGTCCAGCAGCACCACGCCGTTGCGCCGGCTCTCCGCCCCCCGCCGCCCGAACGCGGCCACCGTGCGCGCCTCGTTCACCGCCACGTCCATGACGGACTGCGCGTCCACGAGCACCGAATCCGTCAGGGCGGGACGGGCGGGATCGCTCACGTCCCACACGTACAGCCGGTTGCCCACGCAGCCGGTGCAGGCGCCCCAGGTGCCGGTGTACACGTAGTCGCGTCCGTCCACGCCCCGGAACGCCCACAGGTCCGTGCTGCGGGTGTGCAGCACGGGCCCGCGCCCCACCACCTCGAACCGGGCGGGCTTGCGCGCGACCTGCTCCGGCGTGGGCCCCACGGGGCGGGCCTCTCCTGGCGCCCCCGAGCCCGGGGCGCACGCGGCCAGCAGGCCGAGCAGCGGGAGGAGCGCGATGCGGTTGATCATGGTCGTACGATGGCGCGGGTCAGTGCGATGGACGACTGCTCCTAAGATGCGGACGTCCGGCGCGCGGCGGAAGGTGCGCGGCCACGGTCCCTCCGATCCGACGGCGGTGTGTGGATGTTGAACGTGCGAGGCACGGCGGGATTGACACGGCCGTCGCGATGCGGCGGGGAGCCCTCTCCCCCGCCGGCCTTTTCGCTCGTTCCTCGCGACG
>DATING010001558.1:0-1848 GCA_035474555.1 Longimicrobium sp.
CGTGAACGACACCTGGAAGAGCGGCGAGTGGCTCAGGCTGCGCTCCGGCTGCAGCTCGGCCACCAGCTTCTCGAAGGGAAGCTCCTGGTGCTCGTACGCGCCCAGCGTCGCCTCGCGCACCCGCCGCAGGGTCTCGCGGAAGCTCGGGTCGCCGCCGAGATCGACCCGCAGCACCAGCGCGTTGACGAAGAAGCCGATCAGCTCCTCCACCTCTTTTCTCGTCCGTCCCGCGATGGGGCTGCCCACGACGACGTCCTCGCTCCCGCTGTACCGGGAGAGCAGCGCCTGGAAGGCGGCCAGCACCACCATGAACAGCGTCGCGCCCTCGCTCCGGCCCAGCCCCCGGAGCCGCTCCAGCAGCGCGCCGGAAAGTTCGATCCGCTCGCTCGCCCCCCGGAACGTCTGCACGGCCGGGCGGGGATGGTCGGTGGGCAGCTCCAGCAGCGCGGGTGCGTCCGCGAGACGGTCCCTCCAGTACGAGAGCTGCCGATCCAGCATCTCGCCTTGCAGGTGCTCGCGCTGCCACGCGGCATAGTCCGCGTACTGCACCGGCAGCGCGGGGAGCGGCGACTCACGCCCCTCGCGGTACGCCGCGTACAGCACGGTGAGCTCGCGGAGCAGCACTCTCATGCTCCACCCGTCGCTGATGACGTGGTGCATCCCCAGCAGCAGCGCGTGGTCTTCCGCGTCCAGCCGCAGCAGCGACGCGCGGAAGAGCGGTCCCGCCGCAAGGTCGTAGACCCACCCGGCCTCCTCGGCGGCGCGCTGCCTGACCGCCGCCTCGCGATCCGCATCGCCCAGCGCCGACAGGTCCTCCACCGGCAGGGCGAATCCGTCGAAGGGCGCGATCACCTGCACCGGCGAGCCGTCCACTTCCCCGAACGTGGTGCGCAGCGCCTCGTGACGCCGCACGATCTCGCCCACCGCGCGCTCCAGGGCCCCGACGTCCGTCGGTCCCCGCAGCCGGAGCGGCCACGCCATGTTGTACGCGGTGCTCCCCGGCTCCAGGCGGTCGATGAACCAGAGCCGCTCCTGCGCAAACGAGAGCGGCAGCACACCCGTGCGCTCGACGGGGACCACCGGCGGAAGCAGCGGCAGGTCCGCGCGGCGCATGGCTTCCACATGAACGGCCAGCTGCGCCACCGTGGGCCCTTCGAAGAGCGCCCGCAGCGGCAGCTCCACGCCGAACACGGCCCGCACCCGCGAGACCACGCGGATGGCCATCAGCGAGTGGCCGCCCATCGCAAAGAAGCTGTCGTTTACCCCCACCCGCTCCAGGCGCAGCACCTCCGCCCAGATCTCCGCCAGCACCTCCTCGGTCGGCGTGCGCGGAGCGACGGACTGGCCCTCTGCCGAGCCCAGCTCCGGCGCCGGCAGGGCCTTGACGTCCAGCTTGCCGTTCGGCGTCAGCGGCAGCGCGTCCAGCCCCACGAACGCGGCCGGCACCATGTACTCCGGCAGGCTCTCCCGAAGATGTCCGCGCAGCTCATCCGCCTCCACATGCCCGACGATGTACGCGACGAGCCGCTTCTCTCCGGACGCATCGGTGGATACGATCACCCGCGCCTCGCGGACCTCCGCGTGCGCCGACAGCACGGCCTCGATCTCCCCCGGCTCGATGCGGAAGCCACGGATCTTCACCTGCTCGTCCACGCGGCCGATGAACTCCAGCCGCCCGTCCGCCTTCCACCGCAGCCGGTCGCCCGAGCGGTACATCCGCGCCCCCGGCTCCGCCGCGAACGGGTCGGGGACGAAGCGCTCCGCCGTCAGCCCCGGACGATCCAGGTAGCCGCGCACCACGCCGTCGCCGCCCACCCAGGCCTCGCCGGGCACGCCGATCGGCACCGG
>DATING010001559.1:0-8570 GCA_035474555.1 Longimicrobium sp.
GCTTAGCGCGCCGAGACGGGGCTTACCGCTGTCCCAGCGGCGGCTTTAGCCGCTCAGTCGGGAGGGTCGCTCCCGTGGCAGCACGACCCCTCCCCTCACCTCACCTCACCTCACCTCACCTCACCCCGCCGCAACCGCCCCCGCCGCCGCACCCCGGTCCAGCACGCGGCGCACCGTCCTGCCGAACTCGTTGACATCGAACGGCTTGGCGATGAACTCGGTGCCGTCCTCGCCCGGCTCGCGCATCGTCCGCTCGTCCTGCGAGTAGCCGGACATCAGGATGATGGGGAGCCCCGGCTGCACCTCGTGGATGCGCCGCGCCATCTCGCGCCCGCCCATCAGCGGCATCACCGTGTCCGTGACGACCAGCGCGACGGCGCCGCGGTTCTCCCCCCACGCGCGCAGACCCTCCTCCCCATCGCCCGCCTCGAGCACCGTGTAGCCCTGGCGCGCCAGGATGCGGCGGATCAGCAGGCGCACGGAGGCCTCGTCCTCCACCAGCAGCACCGTCTCCGACCCGCGCGCGGGCGGGCCGGGCGCCGCGCCGGGTGGCTCGGGCTCCGGGGGGGCGGCCTCCACGCGGGGGAGGAAGACCTGGAAGGTGGTGCCCTCGTCCGGCTCGCTGTGCACCAGCACGTGCCCGCCGCTCTGCTGCACGATCCCGTAGACCGTCGCCAGCCCCAGCCCCGTGCCGCGCCCCTGCGGCTTGGTGGTGAAGAACGGCTCGAAGACGCGCTCCCGGACCTCGGCATCCATCCCCGTGCCGTTGTCGCTCACGGCCAGCATCACGTGGTCCCCGGGGGGAACGCCGGGCCACCCCGGGGAGCCGGCCTCCTCCACGTGCACCGCCTGCGTCTGCACCAGCAGCCGGCCCCCGCCCGGCATGGCGTCGCGCGCGTTGAGGGCCAGGTTGGTGAGCACCTGCTCGATCTGCACCGGGTCCACCCGCACGGACCCCGCCTCCGGCGACAGGAGCGTCACCAGCTCCACGTCCTCGCCGATGACCCGGCGCAGCATGCGGTCCGTCTCGGCCACGGCCGCGTTCACGTCCACCACACGAGGCTGCACCACCTGCTGCCGGCTGAACGCCAGCAGCTGCCGGGTGAGCGACGCCGCCCGCTCGCTGGCCCGGCGGATCTCCAGCAGGTCCGGCCGCATGGGATCGGCCTCCGCCAGGTCCGCCAGCAGCACGTCGGCGGTGCCGCGGATGGCCGTGAGCAGGTTGTTGAAGTCGTGCGCCACGCCCCCCGCCAGCCGCCCCACCACCTCCAGCTTCTGCGCCTGCCGGTACTGCTCCTCCAGCCGCTTGCGCTCCGTGATGTCGCGGGCGATGAGCGACGCGAACCCCACCCGCCCGGCGGCGTCGCGGATGGGCGACAGCGAGAGCGACACGGAGATGCGGCGGCCGTCGCGGCACAGCTGCACCGTCTCCGCGCCCTCCACCCGCTCCCCCCGCAGCTCGCCCGCGAGCGAGGCCCGCAGCTCCGCCTCACCCTCCGGCGGCACCAGGCGAAAGACGGGCTCCCCCGCCATCTCGGCCGCGGCGTAGCCGTAGATGCGCTCGGCCGCGCGGTTCCAGGTCTCCACCCGGCCGTCGGGGGCCACGGCGTAGATGGCGTCGCTGGACGATTCTACGATGGCGGCCAGGCGGGCCGCGGCCTCGCCCGCCTTGTGCCGCTGCGCCGCGTGCCGCAGGGTGCGGCCCAGCAGCGGCGGGTCCATCTCCGCCTTGACCAGGTAGTCGGCGGCGCCGGAGCGCATGGCCTGCTGGTCCAGGTCGCGGTCGCCCAGCCCCGTGAGCACCACCACGGGGGTGGTGCAGTGAAGGCGGCGCGCCTCGTGGATGAACTCCAGCCCCGTGCGCGGGCCCAGCCGGTAGTCCACCAGCAGCACGTCGTACTCCTCCTGCCCGATGGCGGCCAGCGCCCCGTGAAAGGTGGGCTGCCAGTGCAGCTCCACGCGGTCGTCGGGGATGGCGTCCACCAGCATGCGGGTGAGCACGTGGTCGTCGGGATCGTCCTCCACCAGGAGGACGCGAAGGGCGGCCGTCATGCGCGGGGCGGGGCGGGGGGCAGGGAAACGGTGCGCAGCCAGTACAGCTCCAGCCGCTGCAGCACCGCCACCAGCTCGTCGAACGTCACGGGCTTGGTGACGAACGAGTTGGCGCCTAGGTCGTAGCTGCGGAACACCTCCTCTTCGGAGCGCGAGGTGGTGAGGACGACGACGGGGATCTGGCGCAGCGCCGGGTCCGACTTGAGCTGGTGGAGCGCCTCGCGCCCGTCCATGCGGGGCATGTTCAGGTCCAGCAGCACCAGGTGCGGGCGGGGCGAGGTGGCCGCGTCGGTGTAGGCGCCGCGGCGGTGCAGGTAGTCCAGCAGCTCCTCGCCGTCGTTCACCGTGCGCAGCACGCCGTGCATCCCCTGCCGCTCCAGGGCCAGGCGCGCCAGCAGGCGGTCGTCCGGGTCGTCGTCCGCCATCAGGATGGTCAGGGGCTGCGCCGCGGGGTCCGTCATGAAGGGGTGTCGTCGGTGTGAAAGGGGAGGGCCACCTCGAAGGTGCTGCCCTGGCCGGGGGTGCTGCGCGCGGTGATGCTGCCGTGGTGGTGCTCGGCGATCTTTCGGCAGATGGCCAGCCCCATCCCCGTTCCCTCGAACTCGCCGCGGCCGTGCAGGCGCTGGAACGGGTTGAAGATGCGGTCCAGGTAACGCTCCTCGAAGCCGATGCCGTTGTCCTGCACCCGCAGCCGCCAGCCGGGGGCCGCCGTGCCCTCCGCCCCGCCGCGCTCCGCCCACACCCGCACCCGCGGGGGCACGCCGGGGCGGTGGAACTTGAGGGCGTTGGCCAGCAGGTTCTGCAGGAGCTGGCGCATCTGCGTGGCGTCGGCGCGCACAACGGGGAGGGGCGCCACGTCCACGCACCCGCCCGTGGCCGCCACGCGCCCCTCCAGGTCCGACAGCACCTCCCGCGCAACGTGCCCCAGGTCCACCCGCACGGGCGCGTGGCCCCGGCGCGACACGCGGGAGAACGCGAGCAGGTCCTCGATCAGCGTCTGCATCCGCGAGGCGGAGGCGCGCATGCGGCCCACGTACTCGCGCCCGCTCCCTCCGAGACCCGCGTCCGACTCCGTCAGCAGCAGGTCGCCGAACGCCTGGATCTTTCGTAGGGGCTCCTGCAGGTCGTGCGAGGCCACGTAGGCGAACTGCTCCAGCTCGCGGTTGGACCGCTCCAGCTCCACCGCCTTGGCCGCCAGCGCGCGCTCGGCGTGCGCCCGCACCCGCGCCTCCTCCTCCAGCCGCGCGCTGGTGGCCGCGGCCTCGTGCTCGCGGCGGCGGGCCACGTGGAACTGGGCCAGCGCCCACGCCAGCAGCGCCGTCATCACGGCCCCCAGCAGCAGCGCCAGCAGGGGGGCGCGCGACCGCATCCCGGCCAGGGTGGCCGCCCGCGGCCACGCCCGCACGCGCCAGGTGACGCCGTACAGCTCCACCCGCGCCTCGTGCGCCCAGGGGCTGGACTGCGCGGGGCCGTACAGGCGCCGGTCCCCCTGCCACACCGAAACGCGGTATCCCGCCATGGAGCGGGGTTCCAGGGCCGTGTCGATGAGGGCCGCCGCGCGGAACAGGCCGACGACGGCGCCGTCGGCGCCCCCCGCGGTGCGGGCGGGGACCACGGCCAGGAACCCCGTGCCGCCCGTCACCAGGTCCACGGTGGGAGACAGGCGGGGCTCCCCCGTGGCCAGCGCCCCCTCGAAGGTGGCGCGGCGCGCGGGGTCGCGGCGCAGGTCCAGCCCCAGCACGGGCTCGTTCCCCCGCAGGGGCACCACCCACCGCACGCGCCCGGCGGAGTCGGCCCACTCGATGGCGCGGTAGCCGGGAAAGTGCGCCAGGTTCATCCCCGCCTGGTACTCCCACTGGTCGCGCGCGGGGCGGCCGCCCACCGTCCAGCGCCCCGCCAGGCGCACCAGCGCGAGCACCCGGGCCTCCACCTCCGTGTCCAGCTCGCCCGCCACCGTGCGGGTGGTCTGCTCCACCGCCGCCCGGATGTATCGGTGCTCCTGGTCCGCCAGCGCGTTCCACAGCCCCAGCGTCACCACGCTCCCCGCCAGCGCGGCCAGCCAGGGGAGCTCGGCCGTGACGCGGCGCCCGCCGTCGGCCTGCCGGGCCAGGGCCAGGGCGGCCAGGCCGCCGCCCAGCAGGACGAAGCCCAGGGCGGTGTGCACGGCCATCTGCGTAAGGTGGCCCCAGGCGTACGCGGCCGTGGTGCCCCCCGCGTAGCCCAGCAGGGCGATGAGCGCGATCCCCGCGCACAGCGCGCCGAGCGCGGCGGGGACGCGGTCCGTCCAGCGGCCGTGGGGCGGGGCGGTGAGCGCGGCGAGCCCCAGCCCCGCGAGCACGAACGCCGTGGCCGTGTTGGGCGCCATCCGTCCCGGCGCCGACGTCTTGACGATGGCGTACTGCGCCATGTCACGGCTCACGCCCGCGGCCCATTGCAGGCGGTCGATCCCCAGGTCGTGCCCCGTGGCGTACTCCGCCAGCGTCCACGCGCCCATGAGCGCCGCCGCCGCCCCGCACGCCACCGCCAGCCCCCGCCGGCCCCGGGCGGCCGCGAACGCGCCCGCGCCCCCCATCACCAGCGCCAGCGCCGTGTTGAACTGCATGGCGACGGCGCCGGGAAACAGCCGCAGGATCCCGGGAAGGCGGAGGTACCATCCCGCCAGCACCAGGACGCCGATCATCGCCGATCCCGCGCAGCACACGGCCGCGGCTCGCCGGAGCCGGGGCATGGCCGACGGATTCGGAGTATAAACCGGCCGCATTGGATAGGGTTTGTTCAAGCTCGGAAGGGCGGGCGCCCGGGTGGGGAAGAGGTGCCGGAGTGTGGAACGGGGATGTATCAGATGCGTTACAGAGGGGTCAATCTAACAGCGTTTGTCTCCAGCGCAATCATTCGCCGCGCAGATGATGTCTCCCCCAGGCCGCAAAACGGAGCGGGGAGCCCGCCGTGGGCTCCCCGCTCCGTCCTTCATCGTGCCTCCCGCATCAACCGGTCTTTGCATCATCCTGCCGATTTCATCATCCTGCCGATCCGCGGCGACCGTCCGCTCCGGGGATCAGAAGGCGATGACGCCCTCGATCGCGATCCCGTTGAACTTGCCGCCGTTGCGGATGTCCGTGGCGGCGAACCCGTCGTACTCCTGCTGCACCAGCTCGGCCTTGGTCAGCAGGTTGCGGGTCAGGAACCACCCGGCCGACAGGGCGCGGCGCGTCACCGTCAGGTCCGTCTGGTTGGCGAAGTCGCCCGTCACCCGGTTCCAGCGGCCGCCCACGTACACCTTGTCGTTGAACAGGCGGTAAACCACGTCACCGGCCAGCTGGGTGACCTCGCGGGTCTCCGCGGCGGTCGCCGCCTTGCCCTCGGCCCGCTCGATCACGCCGAACACCTCCAGGTTGCCGAGCTCGATGTAGGGGTTGATCTGCATGGCCCGGATCTCGTTGCTGAACCCGGGGTTCACGCGGCCGTTGGTGAAGAACGTGCCGGCCTTGAGGCTCGTCGTGTCTTCCATCACGCCCCAGTAGCGGCTGCCGGTGCGGTCCCCGCCGTACAGCGTTACCGCGGGCGACGACTCGGCGGTGTACAGGCTGCCCGTCAGGCGCAGGCGGAGCAGCGGGCTCACCTGCCGGTCGAAGCCGATCTTGCCCAGCCAGGCGGGGCTAGCGTCCACGGCGCCGTCCTTGATGTCGCCCTTGTTCTCGCCGCTGGTCACGCCGCCCATCACGAAGGCGCCGTACGGCCCGCGCACCAGCACCTCGGCACCGATCTCGGTGGTGAAGGCATCGAGGATGTAGTTCTCGATGAACGGGTTGCGGATGGTGTTGCCGTTGTCGCTGCGGCGAAAGTGCGCGTCGCCGTAGTTGATCTCCATGTGGCCGGCGCGGATCGTGGTGTACTCCATGATCCGGTTGAGCACCGGCACGTCGAACGGCGAGGCGTCGATGGTGGCGAAGCCGCCCTTGACCCAGAACTCGTTGTGGTGCCGGCTGGCCATGTAGCTCTCCAGGTCCACCCGGATGCCACGGGCCAGCTGCGCGCCCAGGTTGAAGTTCGCGCTGGCCAGGTTGAACCCCGGGCGGATCTTGCCCATCTCCACGCCGGCGGCGTCCGTCTCGTGGTCCAGCGCCTGGAAGGTCTGGGCGAAGGCGCCGCCGATCTGCAACTGCATGCCGTCGAACTCGCCGCTCTGCTTGGCCGGCTCGAACTCGCCGATCCGGCCCGCCGCCGGCGAGCCGATCACCACCTGCGCCTGCGCCACGGCCGGCAGGGCGGGGGCTTCCGCCGCGGGGGTGGTGTCCTGCGGGGTGGTGATCATCGCCACCTGTGTGTCCGTCTGCGCCGCCAGCGGAGCCGCCGCCAGGGCAGCCAGGGTGGTCAGCAGCGCACGATTCAGGGGTTTCATCGTTCCGTCTCCGAAATCGGAGTTTCCATCAGGGGCGGGGGCGCGGAGGTGCGCCCCCGTTGCTGCCCGGCGGAACCGTTCCGCCGTCCGAAAGTCAGTCCGTCAGGGCCGCAGCACCACGTCGAACCCGATAGTCACCGGCGGGTGCACCCTCATGGTGCCGGCCATCAGCCGCGGGGGCTGTACGCCGTAGTCCGTCATGGTCAGGGCCTCGGTGCCGCGCACCCGCAGCGCGCCGTTCTCCCGGACCGCCGTGCCGTTGATGGTCACCTCGCGCGTCTGCCCGGCGATGGTCAGCTGGCCGGTCATGGCCACCGCACCTTCCGCGGCGCTCCCCGGGGTCACACGGACCTGCGTGGCGCGGAAGCGGATGGTGGGGTTCTGCGGGGCCTTGAGCGCGTTGCGCATGTGGTTGTTCATGGTCCCGTTGCGGCAGTCCAGCGTGGACAGCGGTATGGTGATCTCGCCGCGGGCCGTGCCGATCTGCGCCAGCTCGGTGGTGGCGGCGTCCGACGTGCCGGTCACCTGCGTGCTCTCGCACCGCCAGCCGCGGACGGTGCTGGTTCCCGAGACCCACACCTTGCTCCCCGTGCTCATGGTGAGCGGCATCGTTCCGGCGGCGATCAGGGCGGGAACGGCGAGGAGCATGGCTCCGGCGAACAGTTGCTTGCGCATGATGCTTTCTCCTGGTGCGCGTGGCCGGTACTTCTCGTTTCCGCCTTCCGGCCCTGGCGGGGCGGGCCGCCGATGCGGCCCTGCCAACTGGAGATGAAGCTAGTCCCCCGCGGGGTGCCCGACTGTCGGCTGCGCGCTGAAGCGATGAGGGGGAGCACGCTCGACGCGATGTGGTCCGCGCGCTGACCGGCCGTACAGGAGCCTGGACGTTTCCGGTGGATGCCGATCGAGATTCTCCCGACACCCCGTCCCGCGGGGGATGGGAAGGCCGGGCTTGGGCAGGAACGAGCGGGGTGGGGGGGCGCGGACTTCGCCGGGAAACCGGAAGCCGACCCGGGGCAGAGCGAATGAATTCGCCGCAACGACCACACGAAGTCCGCCTGCGCGGACTGTCCGTCACGGGCGAGTGCCACGCCGGCACGGGCTCTAGGGGGCGTGAAGTTCAACCTCCCCCAGGGTTTTTGGGGGAGGTCGCGAGGAATCGAGCGGGTGGGGGCTCCGGCGGATGCCCGCCTCCGTGACGGAAATCCGCCTGCCCTCAGTTCCGCCGGGCCATGCTCACCGGCGCGACGGCGCAGCTGCCCGAGCCGCTCTGCAGCGACAGCACCATCCGCCCGCCCACGGGGACCGACGACTCGATGCGCACGGGGAGGCGCCGCGCGTCGTCCGTGAAGTGGAAGTTGATCACGCCCTCCCCGCCGTAGCGGCCGGGATCCTTGACGCGCATCTCCACCTGGATCGTCTGGAACTCGCCCGCGGGCACCCGCGTGGTCCCGCGCCGCACCACGCGCACGGTCACGGGGTTGCGGCCGGGCTCGTAGTGGCGCGTGAAGCTGTACGTGTCGCCGTCCGCCAGCCGCAGCGTGCGCAGGAAGTAGATGAACGACAGCTCGTCCAGCGGCGCCGCCGTCTCCATGGCCCCGCCGCGGCCGTCCTCGCCGGCCCAGCGGCGGGCGCCGGCGTCCATCCGCACGTCCTGCGTTACGCTGGAGACGGGGGAGCGCTCGCGCTTGGTGTAGCGCACGCTCGCCGCCGCCGACGGGTCCCACCACGACCGGCTCTGGTCGCTGATGGTGGCCGGCCCCACGCGCCCGCTGAAGTCGAAGCGCAGCAGGTAGGTGCGGCGCCCGCCCTCCTGCACGGGCCCCTCGACCGACATGGTCCCCGTGCCGATGCGCCCCAGCCGGTTGCTGCCCCGGTACACGCACGCCTCGCCCGGCCCGAACGGCAGGCTGCCCTGCTGCGCCGCGGCATCCCCGGCGTACAGCGCCGCCGCACCGAGCGCGAGCGCGAGGGTCGCTGCGCGGCGGCGGAAGTGGCCCTGGATGGGATGGGTGGCGGCTCGCATGGTCATTCTCCCTGGCTCGGTGTGTCGTGCCCAAGGATACCCGCGCAACCCCCCTCCCCTCGTCGGGAGGGCCGCGAATGCGATGTGGGGACGCAT
>DATING010001560.1:0-2375 GCA_035474555.1 Longimicrobium sp.
CGTGACCTGCAGCTGCGGCCCCATCCGCTCCGACGCGCGGTGGGCGAACACGACCGCCTCCAGCAAGCTGTTGCTGGCCAAGCGGTTGGCCCCGTGGACGCCCGTGCACGCCGTTTCCCCGGACGCGTACAGGCCGGGGACGGAGGTACGGCCGTGCGTGTCCGTCAGCACGCCGCCGCACAGGTAGTGCGCGGCGGGGACGACGGGAAGCGGCTCCGTCAGCATGTCCGTCCCCCGCTCCGCCGTCTCGCGCAGGATGTTGGGAAAGCGCTCGCGGATCTCGTGCTCGGCGATGGACGAGCAGTCCAGCAGCACGAACGGGTCGCCCATGGCCTTCATCTCCTTGTCGATGGCGCGGGCCACCACGTCGCGCGGGGCCAGCGACGCCAGCGGATGGTATCCCTCCATGAACGTGGACCCGTCGCGCCGGCGCAGGACGGCGCCCTCGCCGCGGACGGCCTCGCTGATGAGGAAGGTGCGCTCGCGGGCGGGATACAGGGCCGTGGGATGGAACTGGATGAACTCCATGTTCGCCACCTTGGCGCCCGCCCGGTACGCCATCGCCACCCCGTCGCCCGTGGCGATGGAGGGATTGGTCGTGTGCCGGTACACCTGCCCGCATCCACCGGTGGCCAGCATGACGGCGCGGGCCAGGAACGGCTCCAGCTCCCCCGTGTCCGTGTCCAGCACCAGCACGCCGCAGCAGCGCTCGCCCAGCGTGCCCGGATCGGTCGCCGTCAGCAGGTCCACGGCCTGGTGGTTCTCGTAGATGCGGATCCCCGCCTCCGCCGCCGCGGCGAGTAGCGCGCGCTCGATCTCGCGCCCCGTCAGGTCGTCGGCGCGGACGATGCGGCGCCGCGAATGGCCGCCCTCCAGCCCCAGCGACAGGTCGCCCTCGTCACCGTCCTCGCGGGTAAAGTCCACGCCCATCTGCATGAGCTCGCGGACGCGCTCCGGCCCCTCGCGGACGAGCACGTCCACCGCGTCCGGGTGGCAGAGGCCCGCGCCCGCGACCAGCGTGTCCTCCATGTGCAGCGCCGGCGAATCGTCCTCGCCGAACACGGCCGCGATGCCGCCCTGCGCCCAGTTGGTGCTGGATTCCGGACGGCTCTTCTTGGTGATGAGCGCAACCGAGCCGAACTTCGCCGCCTTGATGGCAAAGCTCAGCCCCGCGATCCCGCTTCCGATCACCACCACGTCGGCCTGCATCATCCCGGCTCCCTTAGCGCGCGCCGCAGCGCAGTGTCCAGCGCATCCGCGCCGCTCTCGATGGTCACGCTCTGCTCCAGCACCCACGCGTCCGCCGCATCCCCCAGCAGCGCGCGGAGCTTGACCGCGTCCTTGCCCGTCATCACCAGCATCCGTCCCGCCGCGCGATCCACCAGCCTCCGGCCTTCATCCGCCGAAAACGGGTGGTGATCCGGATACGCAACCGTCTCCACCTCCGCGCCCGTGCCCCGCAGCGTGGCGAAGAACGGCTCCGGCGTCGCCAGCGCGGCCACGGCGAGCACGCGCCGTCCCGCCAGCGCGTCGACCGGCATCTCCGCCCCGCCGTGCAGCGCCCGGAGCCGCGACGGCAGAAGGGCGCACTGGATGATGGGCATCCCCGGCCGCAGCCGCGCCAGCTCCGCCGCGACCGCGTGCGCGCGCGCGGCGCCGGCACTCTTGCGCGTGAGCACGATCCCGTCCGCGCGGGCGAGCGCGTGCAGCCCTTCGCGCCAGGGCCCGCGCGGCAGCACGTGCGGGCGCGGCTCCCACCCTTCCACGGGGATGAGGACGAGGTCCAGGTCGCGTGCGAGGGCGCGGTGCTGGAACGCGTCGTCCAGCACGACTACATCGCGACCCGCGGCCACGGCCTCGCGCGCCGCCTCCACCCGCCGCGCGCCGCGAAAGACCGGGACGTCGGGATTCAGCTCGCGGTGGAGCACGATCTCGTCTTCGCCGTAGCCGCGGAGCGCGATGGCGGGCTTCCGTCCCCAGTCCGCCAGCCGCCGGGCGAGCCACGCCGCGAACGGCGTCTTCCCCGCCCCGCCCACAGCCACGTTGCCGATGCTGATCACCGGCACGTCCACCCGCTCGCTGCGCAGCCAGCCGCGGTCGTAGGCCGCGTTGCGCGCCGCCACCACGCCCCGGAACCCCGCCTCCGCCGGCGCGAGGGCGATGCGGAGCGCCGCGCCCACCGCGCCGCCCTCGCCAGCCCAGACCTGGCGCGCGAGCTCGTCAGGGCGCACGGCCCCCACCCCCCGGCCCCCTCCCCCGGCAAACTGCGCCGGGAGAGGGGGAGAACGCCGGGCGCATGAGGATGGATCGCGCCGGCAGCAACCCGCCCCCCTCCCCGACCCTCCCCCGCGAACTGCGCGGGGGAGGGAGAATGC
>DATING010001561.1:0-6712 GCA_035474555.1 Longimicrobium sp.
GCGGAGCGCATCCGCGCGGAGGGGGTGGAGGCGCGGGCCGCCCGGCACTGGGCCATGGCGGAGCGCACGTGGCGCTGGGTGCAGGAGCAGGGGCCGCGCTGGGGGCTGTCCCTGTTCGCCCCCGAAGGCCGCCGCTCGCCCACGGTGACGACCATCGCGGTGGACGGGGCCATGCCCGCGCCGGAGATCTGCAAGGGGATGACGAAGCGCGGCTGGACGCTGGGCACGGGATACGGTTCGCTGAAGGATTCCACCTTTCGCATCGGGCACATGGGAGACCACACCGTGGACGAGCTGGACGCGCTGCTGGCGGAGCTGGAAGGGGTGCTGGGATGACGGACGGCCGCTTTCGCGTACTGGTGACGGACGAGGTGGACCCCGAGGGCGTGGCCATCCTGCGCGCCCACCCGGACA
Organism: Longimicrobium sp.; assembly: GCA_035474555.1. Classification (GTDB taxonomy): domain Bacteria; phylum Gemmatimonadota; class Gemmatimonadetes; order Longimicrobiales; family Longimicrobiaceae; genus Longimicrobium. The sequence goes on from DATING010001561.1 coordinate 415, forward strand.
TCGACGTCGTGGAAAAGCCCACCCGCCCCGCCGCCGAGGTGCTGGAGGAGATCGGCGAGTACGACGCCTTCGTGGGCCGCAGCGCCACCCGGGTGAGCAAGGAGTTCCTGCAGCGGGCGGACCGCCTGCGGGTCATTGGCCGGGCGGGGGTGGGCGTGGACAACGTCGACATCCCCACGGCCACGCAGCTGGGCATCGCCGTCATCAACGCCCCCGGCGGCAACACGGTGTCCGTGGCGGAACTGGCGTTCGGGGTGCTCATCGGCCTCGCGCGCAACCTGCCGCAGGCGTGGAGCAGCATGGAGGCGGGGCGCTGGGACCGCAGCAAGCTGGGCGGCATCGAGCTGCGGGGAAAGACGATGGCCATCGTGGGCGTGGGGCGCATCGGCAGCGAGATGGCCAAGCGGGCGCGGGCGTTTGGGATGCACGTCATCGGCTACGACCCGTACATCAGCCCCGGCCGCTTCGAGGAGCTGAACCTGGAGCGGGTGGAGCGCCTGAACGAGGCCCTGGAGCGGGCCGACGTGCTGACCGTGCACGTGCCGCTGAACCCGGAGACACTGGGGATGATCGGCGCGCCGGAGCTGGCGCGGATGAACCGTCACGCCTTTGTGCTGAACCTGGCCCGTGGCGGCGTGGTGGTGGAGGACGCGCTGGTGGATGCGCTCGGGGCCGGGCGGCTGGCCGGCGCCGCGCTGGACGTGTTCGACGCGGAGCCGCTGCCGGCGGACCACCCGCTGCGCACGGCGCGCAACCTGGTGCTCACGCCGCACCTGGGCGCCAGCACGCGGGACGCGCAGCGCAACGTGGCCGTGGAGGCGTGCGAGGCCGTGCGCGACGCGCTGGTCACGGGCGACCTGTCCGCGGCCATCAACGCCAGCGGCGTGGGCGGGGCCGGGATGCGCGAGCTGCGCCCCCTGCTGGCCCTGGCGGACCGGCTGGGCCGGCTGGGACGCGCGCTGGTGCCGGGCGCGCTGACGTCGCTGGAGATCCGCTACACGGGCCCCCGCGCCGAGGCGCCGCGCCCGCTGCTGCTCTCGGCGCTGCAGGGCGCCCTGCGCGAGGTGGTGGAGCGGCGCGCCATCAACCTGGTGAACGTGCAGCACGTGGCGGCCGAGCGGGGGATCGAGACGGCGTCGACCATGGTGGACGGCCGCGGCGAGTTGGGCGAGGAGATCGAGCTGCGGCTGGAGGGCGGCGACCGCAGCGTCCGCGTGGGTGGCGCGCTGCTGGGCGAGACGCACGGCCGCATCGTGCGCATCGGCGCGTTTCGCGTGGACGTGGCGCCGCGCGGGGTGATGGTGGTGCTGCGCAACCGCGACGTGCCGGGCGTCATCGGCCGCGTGGGGACGCTGCTGGGCGAGGCGGGGGTGAACATCGCCGAGTACCACCAGGCGCGCCTGCAGGTGGGCGGCGAGGCGCTGGCCGCCGTGACCGTGGACAGCCGCATCCCCTCCGACGTCATCGAGCGCCTGTCCGCCCTGCCGGAGATCCTGGACGTTCGGCAGGTGGACATGGAGTAGGACGGCGGAACGGCAGTGCGTGTGTGCGTTAGTGCGTTAGTGCGTGAGTGGGATCGAGATGGGGCGGAGGGGCGGGGATGGACATCGCGGCCGGACAGAGCGAATGAATTCGCCGCAACAACCACACGAAGTCCGCCTGCGCGGACTGTCCGTCACGGGCTGGTGCCACGCCACCCGCGGGGGGCAATCCCCTGAAGCAGTTGAAGCCCTGTTCGCGCCGCGCCTCGGCGCGAGACAGGGCTTACCGCTTTCCCAGCGGCGGCTTTAGCCGCTCAGGCCGGATGCCTGCTCCTGTGCACCGCTCCGCTCTTTCGCACTGCCGTCTCCCCTCGCACGCCTCTTGCTCCGCCGCGCAAGGAAAAGGCGAGCGGATTCACGGACGGAATGGGGACGCATGGGTATCCGGCACTGGTTGAGGAAGAAGCGGGCGGAGCAGGCAGAAGACGGCCAGGACGAGCGGGCGCCGTCAGGCTCCATCATCAGCGCGATCTTTGGGCGCGAGGCACCCACGCTGCACGCGCTGGGAGAGTTCGACCAGTCGACCTATCCCGGCGAGCTGCAGGACCTGCTGCGCCGGCGCGAGGACGTGGCCGAGGAGCTGCGCGAGATGGACCTGACCACGCGCCAGTCCCGCATCGAGGCCATTCCGCGGCTGCACCAGATGCTGCGCACGTACCCGCATCCGCTGGCGTACGAGGTGCTGATCCACGCCTACGTGGACGCCGGCCGCTGGGACGAGGCGCGTGGCGCCGCCTTTGCCGCCCGCGAGCGCCGCACGCAGGTGTCGCGCTCCCCCTACTCCGAGATCCGCGCCGAGATCGACCGGCTCAAGGAGTGGACGCCGGAGGAGGTCGAGCTGGTGCGCAAGGAGCGCGAGGGCGCGCCGCCCCCCGCGTTCTCCCCCGCACGCCCGGTCCGCGCGGCGGAGCCCGCGCCTGCAAAGCCGGTTGCCACGGCCGCACCGGTCGAGCCGGTCGCCGCGCCAGAGCCCGTGGCCGCGCCCACGCCCGTGGAGCCCGCCTACGTGCCCGCGCCGGAGCCGGTTGCCGTGCCCGAGCCGTCGGCGCCCGTCGCGATGGCGGAGGCGGAGCCGTTCCGTGCGTCCGAGCCCGTCACGATGACGGAGGCGGTGGATTCGTCCGAGCCCATCGGGATGACGGAGACGGTGGATTCACCGGAGCCGGTGGCCGTAGCGAGTGCACCGCATCGGATCGAATCCGAGTTCGTGGATCCCGACGAGCCGGCGGACCCGCCCGCCCTGACCGAAGCGCTGACGATGACGGAGCCGCTGGATGCGGGTACGCCGGCGGGCGGCGTGGCGGCGGCGAGCGGCGGCGGCGCCGCTCCGCGCCAGGGCGGAAAGAAGGGCGGCAAGTCCCGCGGCCGGCGCGGTCCGCGCGGAAGGAAGTAATCGCGGCCCGACGGTCGTGAATCCACGAAAACGAAAGCCCCGCGCAGCTGGCGGGGCTTTCGCTTTGAATGACGCAGCCTCATCCCACATCCAAAGAAACGCCGCGTTGTTTTCCTGAGCTCGACTTTGGCCATTTGGAGCCAGGTATTCCACATTGCACTGAAAAGTTTACATTGGGTGCATGTGTTTACCGATCTCAGCTGCCGCAGCGGGATGGAGCGAGTTCGAGGCGCTCCTCCTGTCGTTCGCTCCGCTCTTCACCCAGCCCACCTTCGGCAACGCACGCCAGCTGGTGATCGGCGCTCTGCTCTCACCCGGCAGGCGCACCGTCACCGCCGCGCTGCGCATCTCGGGGCTTGAAGCGAAGCGCACGTTCACCAACTACCACCGCGTGCTTTCCCGCTCTCGATGGAGCGCGCGGCAGGCCAGTCACATCCTTCTCATGCTGCTCCTGGCCGCGTTCGCTCTTCGCGGACCGATCGTTCTCGGCCTCGACGAGACCATCGAGCGGCGCTGGGGCAAGAAGATCCAGAAGCGCGGCATCTACCGCGACCCCGTGCGCTCCAGCCGCGGGCACTTCGTCAAGGCCAGCGGACTACGCTGGATCTGCGTGATGCTGCTGGTCCGCGTGCCCTTCGCCGAGCGTGTGTGGGCCCTCCCCTTCCTGACGGCGCTGGCCCCGTCCGAACGGTTCGCCCAGCAGCAGGGCATCCGACACAAGACCATCACCGACTGGGGTCGGCAGCTGGTCAAGCAGGTTCGGCGCTGGGTAGCCGAGCGCAGGGTCATCCTGGTCTGCGACAGCACCTACGCCGCCTACGACTTCCTGGCCGGCCTGCGCGACTACGTTACCGTCATCACCCAGATGCGCCTGGACAGCGGGCTCTACGCGCCCCCGCCCGAGCCGCCCGCCGGAAAGCGCGGACGCAAGCGGATCAAAGGTGACCGCCTGCCCAGTCTGGGCGAGAGGCTGCACGATCCTAGCACAGTCTGGCAGCGCATCCGCCTGCGCGCCTGGTACGGCCGCACCGAGAAGTGCGTCGAGATCACCTCGTTCACCGCCATCTGGTACTACAAGGGCAAGCCGCCCATCTCCGGGCGATTCGTCCTCGTCCGCGATCCCGAGGGCCTGTTGGAGCCGCGCGCCTACCTCTGCACGGACGCATCGCTCCGGCCCACCCGCATCCTGTCCTACTTCGTACGACGGTGGCAGATGGAGGTCACCTTTGCGGAGTGCCGGCGTCACCTCGGCGTGGAGACTCAGCGGCAGTGGTCGCGGCTCGCCATCGACCGCACGACGCCCGTTCTGCTGGGCCTCTTCTCCGTCGTAAGCCTCCTCGGCCAGCGTCTCCACGACACCGGAGAACTCGCACCGCGGCAGGCTGCGTGGTACTCCAAGCGGGCACTCACATTCAGCGATGCGATTGCGGCCGTCCGACGCCAGCTCTGGCTCCACGAAAATATTTCCCACTCGCGGAGCGACACCGAGAATCCCTTTATTCCTGACCAGCTTCTCCGCCGCTGGGCCGACGCGCTCGCCTACGCAGCTTGATTGGCCAAAGTCGAGCTCAGGGAGGCGCCGCCGAATCCCCGCGGATCGAAAGGCTTGGGCGCCGACCGAAGGATCTCGTGTGCCACGCGAGGAGCCGGTGCGTTGGCTGGCTCCGTGCCCTGCGTAGTAGATCCTTCGGTCGCGCCCGGAACTCGGCGCACGGGCAAGGCCGGCGCGGGCGCTCCCTCAGGAAAACAAGCGCTTATCCCATGTGATATCCGCCGTCAAAGGCGGACCGACCTCCGCGGACACCCGCGGCACTCCGCCCGGGCCGGACCCGTCGGCGAAGGCCGACATCACGTTTTCGGTGCCGCGATTTCAATCGCCGGGGCTCGGTGCCGGCCCTCCATCCACGGAGCTCCCACGGCCACGACGGATTCATCCACTCGGGGCGGACCTGGTGGCCGGCCGGCGTCCCGTCCATCCCCGGTATGCCTGTCCGCCGTCCCGCACGACCTCTCACCGCACGCTCTCGTAGTCCGTCGGCGGCGGCGGCGGACCGGCCGGGCAGCGCCGCGGATCCAGCTCGGACGGCACGCGGACCGGCGCGTCTGGATACTCGGCCCTGTGCCGCTCGTCGTACACGCGGCTGATCTCGCAGACACGGTGGTGCATGCGCAGGCTGTCCCGCGCGCTCCAGGCGGTGCGTAGCCGGACCGTGCGGATGACGGTGGTCGCGACGGAGCGGCCCGCCTCGTCGTCCGCCGGCCCCGCGCCGCCGAGGTACAGGTTCGCGCCCAGGGTGTCGGGCTTCTCCCACCATCCGCTCACGCGGTACAGCTCCCCGCCGCCCAGCGCCCGGTCGCGGCCTTCCATCACCAGCGCCGCGCGCCCGCCGATCCGCGTCTCGCACGGCGGTGCGGCGCCGGGGCCGCGCGGCGAAAGGCGCGGATCGGCCGTGTGCGGGCCCCACGAGAAGGTGATGGAGCGCTCGCCCTGCGTCCACGTCCCCGCGTACGAGTCCGTACCCAGCGCGAACTCGTCCCGGTAGCCGGGCGGCAGCTTGAAGACGAAGGGACCTGCGTCGATCACCTGCCATCCCGTCGTATCCGCCATCGCGCCCAGCCCGCACGCGGTCTCACTGCCGCCGCCGCACGCCGCGCCGGCCGCCAGGGCGAGGAGGATCGCGCCCGTCTTCATCCACCGCATCGGGTTGCGCCGCATCGCCCCTCCATGGTCCGCAGGCCGGTCCGGGATCGAGCCGGATTCTCGGCGCGGTTCCGCACTCCAGCTTTCAAAGATGGCCTCACGCGTGAGAGGGCCGTAGAAGGTCCGGACGTGCGGTGGATTACAGGATTCCATACGAATCCGCATCCTGCAATCATCGGGCGATCCGGCCGGCGGGGCAACACGGACGAGCGCAAGGCGGATACGGCGGATTGCCCGCCTCCCAACGAACGCGCGGCCCGGAGACGAATCTCCGGGCCGCGGGGAAGGCCGACGATGGGGCCGCCTCAGCTCAGGGGACGACGAGCGTCACGGGCGCCGAGTAGCCGATGCCGCCGTCCTTGTCGCGCACGTACACGGCCTCGTTGTGCGAGCCGGACGGGTACGCGTACGCCGGCGTGGTGATCCACGTGCCCGGCGTCGCGGGCAGCCACGCCGTGTACGTGCCGTTGCCGCGGCGCACCCGGTACGTCCACGGGCCGTCCGCCGTCCCGCCGTCCGTGAACCGGAAGGCGACGGGGCCCTGCGGCGCGTTGGGATCCGCCAGCTGCGCCTGCACCACGGGGCGGGCGTTGACCACCCGCACGGTGCGTACGTACTCGCGCTCGGCGCCGTCCTTGTCGCGCACCTTCGCCCGCGCGTTGA
>DATING010001562.1:0-2292 GCA_035474555.1 Longimicrobium sp.
TAGGGGGTGCGGACGGCGATCTCCCCCATCTCGCCGATCCCCGCCACCTGCCCGGCCGGGTTGATGACCAGGAGGTCCACGCCATCGATGCCGCCACCGACGGGAAGCGTCTCCCGCTCCGCCGACAGGTCGTCGGGCACCGGCCAGGCGCCCATCGCCTGCGGGGTCTCGGTGGCGCCGTAGAAGTTGACGGCGCGCGCACCGGGGGCCATCGACCGCAGCGTCCGCACGTCTGCCGCGCGGAGCACGTCGCCGCCGAAGCAGGCCAGCCGGAGCGCGGGAAGGGTCGCGTCCTCGGCGCCCGCGGCGATGAGCTGCAGGGTCGCGGGGGTCAGGTGCGAGACGGTGATGCGCTCGCGCCCCATCCACTCCGCCAGCCACCCCGGCGTCGCCAGCCCCACCGGGTCCGGGATGGCGATCGAGGCGCCGACGGAGAGCGGCGCGAAGACGTCGCGCAGCAGCGGGTCGTGCGCGAGCCCGGCCAGGAGGGTGAACCGGTCCTCCGCGCCCACGCCCATCTCCCGTCCATACCAGCCGAAGAAGTGCGCCAGCGGACGATGCGTCCCCGCCACCGCCCTGGGCGTCCCCGTGGTCCCGGAGGTAAAGGCGACGTACGCCAGGTCGTCCGGCCCCACGTCGACGGCCGGCGCTTCGGCGGACTGGTCTTCGACTCCGTCCCTTCCCTTCGCGGCGAGGACCACGGTCGACTTCACCGTCGCCCCGAGCGCCTCGGCCACCTCCGGCGGCACCTCCCCGCCGGCGCCGATCCGCAGCAGCGCCGACGGGCGGGCGATGCGGACGTACTCCGCCAGCCGCGCGGGCGGATACGCGGGGTCCAGCGAGACGAACGCCGCGCCCGCCTTCCACGCCGCCAAGAGCGCGCGAACCAGCGGCGCCGAGCGGTGCGCCCACACGGCCACCGTGTCGCCCGGCCGCACGCCGTCGGCCACGAGCCGATGCGCGATGCGGTTGGCCGCCGCCTCCAGCTCGCCGTACGTCCACCGCTCGCGCGCGTCGTGAATGGCCACCGCGTCGGGCGATTGCGCCGCCCGCCTGCCGACGCCCGCGTGGAGGGCGCCGGTCCACGCCTCGGCCTCGATCGTCCGGGCAGGATCGGGAAGGACGGCGGTCGCCCCTTGGGTCCGCAGCGACAGCGCGCCGACCTCCGCACACGGGTCGGCGACGGCCTGCCGCAGGACGGCGGCGACCTGCTCCACCAGCTCCGTGATGCGCGTGGGGGAAAAGAGGTCCACGGCGTAGACCGCCGTGACTGCCAGCCCGTCCGGCGACTCCCCGGCGTAGAGCGCCAGGTCGAGCCCGGCGCCCGCATCACCGGCGGTGCCGGCGGAGCCCGGCCCGGCGGAGGGCCCGCCCGGGAGGGGCGACGAGCCGCCGTCAGGGTCCAGGTAGTCGAGCTGCACCTGGAAGACGGGCGCGTGCGCCGCCGAGCGCGCCACGCCCAGCGCCTCCACCACGCGCTCGAACGGCACCGCCTGGTGGTCGTACGCGGCGAGCGTGGCCTCGCGCACCCGCGCCAGGAGCACGCGGAACGTCGGGCGCTGCGCCAGGCTCACCCGCAGCGCCAGGGTGTTCGAGGCCGGCCCGGTGCCGGCGTGCGCGCGCCCGGCCACCTGCGTGCCGACGACGACGTCATCCTGGCCGGACCAGCGCGCGAGGACGACATCCAGCGCGGCGAGGAGCACCATGAACGGCGTGGCGTCCTCGCGCCGGGCCAGTGCCCGCACGCCCTCCAGGATCTCCGCCCCGAGGAGCGCGCCGGTCACGGCGGTGCGGTGCCCCTGCGCGGCGGGGCGCGGGCGGTCGGCCGGCAGCTCCAGCAGCGGCGGGGCGCCGGCGAGCGTCTCGCGCCAGTAGTCCACTTCGCGCGTCACCGCGCCGTCGTCCATGGTCTCATGGGCGGCCTCCCGGGAGTACCCCATCGATTACGCGCATGCGTGAGAGGGTGTGTAAGAATCGTACTTCGCGAGAACCCCGCGGTTGATTTCCTGAGGGAGCGCACACCGGGAAACTTCAACGCGGACAATCCTTTGCGCGCGACCGAAGGATCTACTTCGCAGGGTACGGAGTCAGCCCATGCGCCGGTTCCTTGCACGGGACGGTAGATCCTTCGGTCGGCGCCAGCGTTCGCAGCACGGGATGGAATCGGCGGCGCCTCCCTCAGGAAATCAATCGTGGGGAGCGTTTCGCAAAAACATTCTGAGAGGATCCACCCCGGAACGGAACCGCGGGTCTTCTGCTGCCCCGCCGGGCGTCACCCCCCGCCCGCGGCGG
>DATING010001563.1:0-9882 GCA_035474555.1 Longimicrobium sp.
TCCCGCCGGGCGAGAGAGCGGAGCCCTCGCGTGATCTCCGAGGGAAGGCGGAACCCGTGTGCGGCGCCGCGCGAGCTCGCCACCGCGGGGCGCGGGCGGTCGGTCGGCAGCTCCAGTGCGGGGGGCGCGCCGCCCAGCCGCTCCCGCCACCAGTCGATCTGCCGGCGGAGCACCTCGCCCCGCAGCCAGCCGCGCTGCCACACGGCGAAGTCCGCGTACTGCACGGCCAGCGGCGGCAGCGGCGATTCATCGGAGCGTACCGAGAACGCCTCGTACAGGGTAAGCAGCTCGCGGAAGAGCACGTCCATGCTCCACCCGTCGCTGACGATGTGGTGCATCGTCAGCAGCAGCACGCGCTCCTCGCCGGCAAGGCGCAGCAGCGTCGTGCGGAGCAGCGGACCGCGCTCCAGGTCGAAGGGGCGGTCCGCGTCCTCCCGCGCCAGGCGCCGCGCCTCGTCCTCGCGGGCCTCCGGCGTGAGTCCGGTCAGGTCCAGCACCGGCAGGCACGCGGGCGCGGGCGGGTGGATGACCTGCACGGCGCCCTGCTCCCCCGGGCGGAACGTGGTGCGCAGCGCCTCGTGGCGGCGCACCAGCTCGCCCAGCGCCCGCTCCAGCGCGGACGCGTCGAGGCACCCCCGCAGACGGCTGGGCCAGGGCCCGTTGTAGCCGGTGCCCCCCGGATCCATCTGGTGCAGGAACCAGAGCCGCTCCTGCGCAAAGGAGAGCGGCAGCGGCGCCTCCCTGGCGACGGGAACGAGCGGCGGGAGGGCGGCACCTTGGCCCGCGCGCCGCACCTCCTCCACGCGCCCGGCCAGCTCCGCCACCGTGGGTCCCTCGAAGAGCGCGCTCAGCGGCAGCTCCACCCCGAACAGCTCGCGGATGCGCGAGACCACCCGCGTGGCCAGCAGCGAGTGCCCGCCCCGATCGAAGAAGTGGTCGCGCCGGCCCATCCGCTCCGCGCCCAGCACCTCGGCCCAGATCGCGGCCACCCCCTGCTCCGTCTCGCCCGCCGGAGCCTCGTACTCCCGGGCCGCGTACGCATCGTCCGTGGGAGGAGGGAAGGCGTTGCGGTCCAGCTTGCCGTTGGGCGTGAGCGGATACGTCTCCATCCACACGTACGCCGCCGGCACCATGTACTCCGGGAGCCGCTCGGCGAGGTGCGACTTCAGTGCGTCCACGGCGGCGGGCTCGTCCGCCAGGTAGTACGCGACCAGCCGCTGGTCGCCCGGCGCGTCCTCGCGTGCCAGGACGACCGGAGCCCGCACGCCCGGGTGCTCCGCGAGCCGCGCCTCGATCTCGCCCGGCTCGATGCGGAACCCGCGCACCTTCACCTGGTGGTCGGTCCGCCCCAGGAACTCCAGTGCGTGAGTGCGTGAGTGCGTGAGTGCGTCAGTACGCGGGTCCGTGGATTCCGCATCCGCTTCCGCACCTTCCTCCACCCACCGCACCCGGTCGCCGGTGCGGTAGAGCCGCGCGCCGGGCCGGGCCGAAAAGGGATCGGGGACAAAGCGCTCCGCCGTGAGCCCCGGCCGCCCCAGGTAGTCGCGCGCCACGCCGGCGCCGCCCACCCACAGCTCCCCGGGGACGCCGGCCGGCACCACCGTGCCTCCGGGCTCCACCACGTACAGCGTGGCGTTCCCCAGCGCCCGCCCCACCATGTGCCGCGCCGCCGCTTCACCGCCCAGCCGGTGCGCGGTGCAGAGGATCGTCGCCTCGGTGGGGCCGTAGAGGACGTGGATCTCCGCCGCCGGGAACGCCGACCGCATCTCCTCCAGCAGGTCGGGCGCGACCGCTTCGCCGCCCACGAAGACGTGGCGCAGGGTGCCCAGCACCCCCTCCGGCGTGGCGCGGACCTCCTCCACGATGCGGCGCATGAGCGCCGGCACGGCGTGCATCGCGGTGCACCAGGCCAGGTCCTCCACCAGCCGCGGCACGTCCGGCACCCGCTCGCGCGGGATCAGCCGCACGGTGCCGCCGACCAGCAGGGGGAGGAGCGTCTCGAACAGCCAGATGTCGAAGGCGAATGAGGCCAGCGAGGGCACGCGGTCGCCGGCGCCGAACCCGAACGCGTCACCCGCGGCGGCCAGCGTGGCGCCCAGGCTCCCGTGCGGCACGCGCACCCCCTTGGGACGGCCGGTAGAGCCGGAGGTGTAGATGACGTACGCCAGGTGCGCGGGCTCCAGCCCGCCGCGCTCCGGGTCCGTCTCGGGGAGCGAAGCCCACGCCGGCGCCGCGGCGTCCAGCTCCAGCATCGGGACGCCCGCGCTGCCGACACGATCACGCAGGTGCGTCTGCACGAGCACCGCCGACGGGGCGCTGTCGGCCAGCGTGTACGCCAGGCGCTCCGCGGGATACGCCGGGTCCAGCGGCACGTACGCGCCGCCCGCCTTGAGCACGCCCAGCACCCCCACCACCATGTCGGGGCCCCGCTCCACGCAGATCCCCACCCGCGCATCCGGCCCTACGCCGAGCGAGCGGAGGTGGTGCGCGAGACGGTTGGCCCGCGCGTTCAGCTCCGCGTACGTCACCGTCTCGTCTTCGAAGACGAGCGCGGCCGCGCCGGGCGTGCGCTCCACCTGCGCCGCGAACTGCTCGTGGACGTACGCGGCGGGGGAGATGCCGGCGTCGCGGGGGCGACGCACCGGATCGGCAAGTGCGGGCACGTAGATGGCTCCTGCGCGCGGGATGGCTTCCTGTCCTTCGATCATCGGCGTCGACCTTCGCAGGCGTTTTCCGATCCGGTGATCGGCATCGGAGAACAGGACCGGTCCACGGCGGCCTGGATGGCGGCGGCGACTTCTTGCACGTTTGGCTCGTTCACCATGGTGACGTGCGTGCCCGGGACCACCACCACCTCCAGCGCACCGGTGACGAACGGCTTCCACAGCCCGGGAAGGTCGGTCGTCTCCCACCCCTCGCCGCGGGCCTCCTTCGCGCAGAACAGCGTCACGCGACCGGGATACGGCGCGAGGGGATGGCGGCGCGTCGCCGCCACGGTGGCGCGGAAGACCTCCACCACCGGCTTGAGCCCGTCCAGCTCCTGCACCCGGGACTCGGCGCCGTGCGCCCCCAGCCACCGTGCCAGGTACGGAAGACGGTCGTCGATGGCGAGCGCGCGGATCCCGGCCTCCAGCGCGTCCAGGTCGGGGGGCTCGGCGCTGGAAAGGCCGGCGGCCAGGCGCCGGTACAGGTGCACGGGGTCCGGAATGGGCTTCTCGGCGTTGGGCGGAGTGGTGTCCAGCAGCCCCATCAGCGCCACCTCGTGCCCCGCCGCCCGCAGCCGGTGCGCCATCTCCATCGCGATCACGCCGCCCGCCGACCACCCGGCCAGGTAGTACGGCCCCTGCGGCTGCAGACGCAGCACCTCTTCCAGGTAGTGCTGGGCCATCAGGTCCACCGTGCGCAACGGCTCCGCACCGTCCGTCACGCCGGCGGCCTGGATGGCGTAGATGGGCCGGCCGGGCCCCAGGTGCCGCGCCAGGTCCGCGTACTTGAACACGGTGCCGCCCGCCGGGTGGACGAGGAAGATGGGCTCCAGCGTCCCCTCCTCCCCGCCCATGGGGACCAGGTACACGAAGCCGCGGCCGTCGCCGGTGTCGTCCACCCTGGCCGAGAGGGCGGCCGGGGTGGGGGCGGCGAAGAGCACCGGGAGCGCGAGCGTGCGCCCCAGCCGCTTCTTTACCTGCGCCAGCAGGCGCACCCCCAGCAGCGAGTGCCCGCCCAGGTCGAAGAAGTCGTCGTGCAGCTCCACCTCTTCGTCCAGCACCTCGCGCCAGATCGCCAGCATCTCCCGCTCGGTCTCCGTCAGCGCCGCCCCGGCGTCCGGTGCCGGCGCCGCGGGCGCCGTCAGGGCCTCCGGCTCCGGCGTGGAGGGCTCGGCGGCGAGGGAGCCGTCCGGACGGTACCGGCCGCGCTGGCCGGTGGCGGCCCACCGGCCGTCGCGGCGCTCCCACACCTCGGCGGGCTCCCCCACGCCGGCGGGAAGGCCGGCAGCGGTGCGGAGCTCGCGCTCCGCGCCGGACGGTGCGCGTCCGTCCGCCAGCACGAACCGGCTCACCGGGCGGGCGGGGTCCTCGAGCGCCTGCTTCAGCACGGCCACGAGCTGCGCCAGCAGGGCGGCCATCCGCCCGGCGTCGAACAGGTCGGAGTTGTAGACCAGGTGCAGGCCGATCCCGTTCGGTCCCTCGCCCGCGTACAGGGTGAAGTCGAACTTGGCTCCCATCACGCCGGCGCCGGGATCCACCCGGTGCACCCGCAGCCCGGCGAAGCCCGGCGGGGCGTCCGCCGCGGCCGTCACCGCGCCGGCACCGGCAAAGTTGGCCAGGTTGAGCATCACCTGGAAGACCGGGGTGCGGTCCGGGGCGCGCTCGGGCTGGATCTCCTCCAGCACCGCCTCGAAGGGGGCGTCCTGGTGGGCGTACGCGTCCAGCGTGGTCTCGCGGACGCGGCGCAGCAGGTCGCGAAAGGCGGGGTCGCCGGCCAGGCTCACCCGCAGGGCCAGGGTGTTCAGGAAGAGCCCCACCACGCGATCGGTTTCGGCGCGGGTGCGGCCGGCGATGGGGGTGCCCACCACCACGTCCTCCTGCCCGGACTGGCGCGAGAGCACCAGGTCCAGGGCGGCCATGAGGACCATGAAGAGGGTGGCGCCCTCCTGCCGTGCCAGCGCCAGCACGGCGTCGGCGACGTCCCGCGGAAGGAACGTCTGCTCCACCGCGCCGGCGTGCGTCTGCACCGCGGGGCGGGGGCGGTCGGCGGGAAGCTCCAGGAGCGGCGGGGCACCCTGCAGCGTGCGCCGCCAGAAGCCCACCTGCCGCTCCAGCACCTCGCCCTGGAGCCATGCGCGCTGCCAGACCGAGAAGTCGCCGTACTGGATGCGGGGCTCCGGGAGGGACGGCGCCTCACCCCGCGAGAAGGCGCCGTACAGCGCCGCCAGCTCGTGCCACAGCACGTCCAGCGACCAGCCGTCGGCGATCGCGTGGTGCAGCGTGGCCAGGAGGAGGTGATCGCCCTCGCCCAGCTTCACCAGGTCGGCGCGGAAGAGGGGGCCGGTCTCCAGCCAGAAGGGGAGGCGCGCCTGCTCGCGCACCAGGCGGGCCGCCTCGTCCTCGCGCTCGTCGTCGCGCAGGGTACTGAGGTCGTGAAAGGCCAGCCCGGCGGGCGCGGGCGGGGCCACGCGCTGCACGGGAGCGCCGTCCACCAGGGGAAACGAGGTGCGCAGCGACTCGTGCCGCCGCACCAGCGCGTCCAGGGCACGGCCGAGCGTGTCCGGGTCCAGCCCCCCTTCCAGGCGGACGAAGAGGGGGATGTGGTAGGTGGCGCTCCCCGGCTCCATCCGGTCCACGAACCAGAGCCGCTCCTGCGCAAACGAGAGCGGAAGGTCGCCGTCGCGGGGAGCGGGGACGATGGGCGGCAGCACCGGCAGCCCCGCGCGCCGAATCTCCTGCACGCGCACCGCCAGCTCCGCCACCCTGGGTCCCTCGAAGAGCGCGCGCAGCGGCAGCTCCACGCCGAACAGCTCGCGGATGCGCGACACCACCCGCGTGGCCAGCAGCGAGTGCCCGCCCAGGTCGAAGAAGCTTTCCTCCACGCCCGCGCGCTCCAGGCGCAGCACCTCCGCCCAGATCCCCGCCAGCACCTCTTCGGCCGGCGTCCGCGGCGCCACGTACCGGTCCTCCGCCGACGCGGGCTCCGGCGCCGGCAGCCGATTGCGGTCCAGCTTCCCGTTCGGCGTCAGCGGAAGCGTCTCCAGCGGAACGAACGCAGACGGGACCATGTACTCCGGCAGGCGCTGGCGCACGTGCGCGCGCAGCACGTCCGCCTCCGCGTCACCCACCACGTACGCCACCAGCCGCCGGTCGCCCGGCTCGTCCTCGCGCACGATGACGGTGCAGTCCGCGACGCCGGCCGCCTGGCGCAGTACGGCCTCGATCTCGCCCAGCTCGATCCGGAAGCCGCGGATCTTCACCTGCTCGTCCAGGCGGCCCAGGTACTCCAGCGTGCCGTCCGCCCTCCACCGCACGCGGTCGCCGCTCCGGTACAGCCGGCCGGCCGCGAACGGGTTCTCGACGAAACGTTGTGCGGTAAGCTCGGGGCGGTTCAGGTACCCGCGCGCCACCCCCGCGCCCCCTACGTACAGCTCTCCAGGGATGCCGATGGGCACCGGCCGCCGCGCCGGGTCCAGCACGTACAGCCGCAGGTCGGGAATCGCCCGCCCGATGGGACTCCCCGATCCGCCGAAGACGTCCTCGCGGGCCAGGGGCCGATAGGTCACGTGCACGGTGGTTTCTGTGATCCCGTACATGTTCACCAGCCGCGGCGTCTCGATCCCGCGGCGCTCCACCCACGCGCGCAGGGAGGCGGGCTCCAGCGCCTCACCGCCGAAGATCACGGTGCGCAGCGCCAGGTCGCCGCCCCGCTCGCCGTCCGCGCGGATGAACTGCCGGAAGGCAGACGGCGTCTGGTTGAGGACGGTGACGCCCTCGCGCTGCACCAGCGCGTGGAACGCCCCGGGATCGCGGCTCACGTCGAACGGGACGACCACCACGCGGCCGCCGTACAGCAGCGCGCCCCAGATCTCCCAGACGGAGAAGTCGAACGCATACGAGTGGAAGAGCGTCCACACGTCGTCCGGGCCGAAGCCGAACCAGGGGTCCGTTGCGCTGAACAGCCGCGCCACGTTGCGGTGCTCGATGAGCGCGCCCTTGGGCGTGCCCGTCGATCCCGACGTGTAGATGACGTACGCCAGGCTCTCCGGCGTGGCGCCGCTCACCGGGTTCTCCGCGCTCTCGGCGGCGATCTCCGCCTGCGCGGCGTCCAGGCTGATCACCTCGACGCCGTCCGGCACCGTGAGCGCCGCGCGCACCCGCTCCTGCGCCAGCAGCACCGGCACCCCGGCGTCGGCAAGGGTGAAGGCCACACGATCCGCCGGATACGCGGGATCCAGCGGCACGTACGCGCCGCCCGCCTTGAGCACGGCCAGGATGGAGACGATCATCTCCAGCCCGCGCTCCAGGCAGAGCCCCACGCGCACCTCGGGCCCCACACCGCGCCGGACCAGGTGGTGCGCCAGGCGGTTCGCCCGCTCGTTCAGCTGCGCGTAGCTGAGCGACGCACCTTCATGGACGGCCGCCACCGCGTGCGGCGTGCGCGCCGCCTGCGCCTCGAACCGCGCGTGGAGGCAGCGGTCCGCCGGATACTCGCCCTCCGTCCGGTTCCACGCCTCCAGCACGAGCGCACGCTCCGCCTCGCCCAGCAGCTCCAGCTCCGAAAGCCGCACGTCCGCGTCGGCGGCGACCTGCTCCAGCACCCGCTCCAGGTGGCCGAGCATCCGCTCGATCGTGCCGCGCTCGAAAAGGTCGGTGCTGTAGTTGAGTCCGCCGCGCATCCCCCGGGCAGTCTCCGTCAGGCCCAGCGACAGGTCGAACTTGGCGGCCGTGAGCCCCGCTGCCACGCCTTGCACGCGCAGCCCCGGGAGCCCGCCGCCCGTGTCCTGGGCGTTGTCCAGTGTGAACGCCACCTGGAAGAGAGGCGAGTGGGTCAGCGACCGCTCCGGCTGCAGCTCGGCCACCAGCTTCTCGAACGGCACGTCCTGGTGCTCGTACGCGCCCAGCGTGGCCTCCCGCACCCGCCGGAGCACCTCCCGGAAGCCCGGGTCGCCCGACAGGTCGGTGCGCAGCACCAGGGTATTGACGAAGAAGCCGATCAGCTCCTCCACCTCCCGGCGCGTGCGTCCGGCGATGGGGCTGCCCACGACGATGTCCTCGCCCGCGCCGTACTTCGACAGCAGCAGCTGGAAGGCAGACAGCAGCACCATGTACAGCGTCGCGCCCTCGCTGCGTCCCAGCGCCTGCAGCCGCTCCAGCAGCTGGAGGGAAAGCTCCATCCGCTCGTTCGCGCCCCGGTACGTCTGCACCGCCGGGCGGGGATGGTCCGTGGGCAGCTCCAGCAGCTCCGGCGCTCCCGCCAGGCGCTCCTTCCAGTACGCCAGCTGCCGGTCCAGGGTCTCGCCCGCCAGCTGCTCGCGCTGCCAGACGGCGTAGTCGGCGTACTGGACATCGAGCTCCGCCAGCGGCGACTCCCCGCCCTCGCGGTACGCCGCGTACAGCGCCGACAGCTCGCGGAAGAGCACCCCCATGCTCCACCCGTCGCTTACGACGTGGTGCATGGAAAGCAGCAGCACGTGGTCTTCCGCATCCAGCCGCAGCAGCGCCGCGCGGAAGAGCGGGCCCGTCGAGAGGTCGAACGCGCGCCGCGCCTCCTCGCCGGCGCGCCGCCGGACCGCCGCCTCGCGATCCGCCTCGTCCAGTGCCGACAGGTCCTCCACCGGCAGGACGAACCCGCCGAACGGCGCGATGGTCTGCACCGGGGACCCGTCCACCCCCTCGCGGAAGACGGTTCGCAGCGCCTCGTGCCGCCGGACGATCTCGCCCAGCGCGCGCTCCAGCGCCGCCTCGTCCAGGGCTCCGCCCAGGCGCCATGCCACGGGGACGTTGTAGACGGTGCTCCCCGGCTCCAGCCGGTCGATGAACCAGAGCCGCTCCTGCGCAAAGGAGAGCGGGAGGGGACGATCCCGATCGACAGGCACCACCGGCGCCAGCACGGGCAGATCCGCCCGGCGCATCTCCTCCACCCGCGTGGCGAACTCCGCCACCGTAGGTCCCTCGAAGAGCGCCCGCAGCGGCACTTCCACCCCGAACACCTGGCGCACTCGCGAAACCACCCGGGTGGCCAGCAGCGAGTGCCCGCCCAACTCGAAGAAGCTCTCCGTCACCCCCACGCGATCCAGCCGCAGCACCTCCGCCCAGGTCCCTGCCAGCACCTCCTCGGCCGGCGTGCGCGGCGCCACGTACCGGTCCGCGCCGGCCGCGTGCTCCGGCGCAGGCAGGGCCTTGCGGTCCAGCTTGCCATTCGGGGTCAGCGGCAGCGCCTCCAGCGTCACGAAGGCCGACGGCACCATGTACTCCGGCAGGCTCCGCCGCAGGTGCGTCCGCAGTGCATCCGCCCGCGCTTCGCCGATCACGTAGGCCACCAGACGCCGGTCCCCCGGCACGTCCTCGCGCGCCACGACCGTGCAGTCGGTGACGCCCTCGTGCCGGCGCAGCGCCGCCTCGATCTCGCCCAGCTCGATGCGGAACCCGCGCACCTTCACTTGGTGGTCGAGCCGTCCCAGGAAGTCGATGACGCCGTCCGCCCGCCACCGTACCCGGTCGCCGGTGCGGTACAGGCGTGCGCCTGCGTCTCCCGAGAACGGATCCGGGACGAATCGCTCCGCGGTCAGCCCGGGGCGGCCGAGATACCCCCGCGTCACCCCTGCTCCCCCCACCCACAGCTCACCCGCGACGCCGACCGGCACCGGACTCCCGTGGCCATCCACCACGTACACGCGCGCGTTCGGGATCGGCCCGCCGATGGGGATGACCGCCGTACCCGCCCCCGCCGCGTCCCGGGGGCACCGGTAGGCGGTGCTCCACACCGTCGCCTCGGTGGGGCCGTACTCGTTCACCAGCTCGGCGTGCGGGAGCAGCGCTCCGTGCTGCTCCGCCAGGTCCCAGGTTGCCGCCTCGCCCGCGACGATGGCCCGCGCCAGCGACGGCAGCGGTTCCTGCACAAAGCGCAGGAGCGCGGCGTAGTACGACGGGACGCAGAGGAGATCGGTGATCCCGCGCTCCGCCATCTGCCGGACCACCTCCGCGGGCTCGGCCTGCGCCTGCGCCCGCATCAGGTGGAGCGCGCCACCTCCGCACAACGTCCAGAACACCCCCGCCACCGAGCTGTCGAACGCGATGGAGGAGAGGAGGAGGAAGTGCTGCGGGTCGGCCCCGTACCAGGCGGTGCGCGCACGCGTGGAGCTGACCAGGCTGCCGTGCGGCACCCCGGTGCCCT
>DATING010001564.1:0-10823 GCA_035474555.1 Longimicrobium sp.
GAACCGCATTTCACGCAGAGCCGCAGAGGGAAAAAGAGAGACGCAGAGGCGAATCCGTTCTCTGCGGCTCTCTTTTCTCCTCCGCGGCTCTGCGTGAAAGACGATGGTCGAGTGCACACGGAACCGTGGGAAACGGTATCAGAGGCGCGCGCGGTGGGTTGCGGTGCAGTCCGCGGAGGCGGACTTCGTGAACTTTCAGCGGCGCATTCGTTCGCTCCGGCACGGGCGCCGCCTCCTTCGCATCCACCCGCTGCGCGCCGCATCCGTCGCCCTCCGCCGCTCGTGCGGATTGTCCGCGCGGCCTCCAGCGGTTACACATGGAGGACGGCGATCCGCATTCCCCTCATCCCCCATCCCCCGAAAGACCCCGATGGGCGGCAGCGTGACCCTTCCCTCCTGGCAGGTGGTGGTGCTGGCGGTGCTGGCCATCATCGCCATCCTGGACCGGCTGATGGTGCCCAGCGTGCGCTGGTTCATCCGCCAGCGGACGCTGCGCGTGCTGGAGGAGGTGAACCGCGCGCTCCCCATCGAGATCCAACCGTTTCGCCTGGCCCGCCGGCAGGTGATGGTGGACCGGCTGATGAGCGACGCGCGGGTGGTGCAGGCCGTGGGCGAGCACGCGCGCGAGCACGGGGTGCCGCTGGAGCTGGCCACGTCGCGCGCGGAAGGGTACGCAAAGGAGATCGTCCCCGCGTTCAACGCCTACCTGTACTTTCGCCTGGGATACGCCATGGCGCGGCGGGTGGCCCGGCTGCTGTACCGCGTGCGGCTGGGGTGGAGCGACGAGGCGGGGCTGGCGGGGATCGAGAAGGGGAGCACGGTGGTGTTCGTGATGAACCACCGCAGCAACATGGACTACGTGCTGGTGGGCTACCTGGCCGCCCGCCGCGCCGCCCTGAGCTACGCGGTGGGCGAGTGGGCGCGCATCTGGCCCCTGCAGCAGCTCATCCGCAGCATGGGCGCGTACTTCATCCGCCGCCGCAGCGACGACGAGCTGTACCGCCGCGTGCTGGAAAGCTACGTGGCCATGGCGACGGCCGCCGGCGTCACGCAGGCCGTGTATCCCGAAGGCGGGCTGTCGCGCGACGGGGCCCTGCGCCCGCCCAAGCTGGGGCTGCTGGACTACATGCTGCGCGGATTCGATCCGTCCGGTGAGCGCGACCTGGTGTTCGTCCCCGTCGGCATCAACTACGACCGCACGCTTGAAGACCGTACGCTGCTGCTGGAGGCGGACGGCGTGCGCCGCAAGACGGGCGGGATGACGGCGCTGGCCAACACGTTCCGCTTCGTGGGCAAGAACCTGTGGCTGATGATGCGCAGCGAGTGGCACCGCTTTGGCTACGCGTGCGTGAACTTCGGCACGCCGGTAAGCATGCGGGCGTGGTGCGCGGAGCGGGACGTGGACTTCAGGCGGATGAGCCGCGACGCGCGCCACGACGCCGTGGGCGAGCTGGGCACGGGGCTGATGGAGGCCGTGGGCCGCGTGATCCCCGTGCTCCCCGTCTCGCTGGTGGCCACGGCGCTCGTCCGCGATCCCGGCGCGCAGATGAGCGAGCTGGAGGTGAAGGGGCGCGTGTCGGACCTGGTAGACGAGGTGACGGCGGCGGGCGCCCACGTGTACGTGCCGCGCAAGGACATGGACTACGCCGTCACCGTGGGGCTGCGGATGCTCACCATGCGCCACCTGGTGCTGGAGCGCGACGGCCTGTTCGCCGCGAATCCCGCGGAGATGATCGTCCTGCGCTACTACGCCAACTCCATCGCCCACCTGCTCCCCCAGCCCCGCAAGGTGCAGGTCCCGGCGCTGGCGGGGTGACGCGGACGATCCGGGGCCGGCCGGACGACGGAAAGCGGGGCGCACCTCACCGGTGCGCCCCGCTTTCCATTCCCATCGAACCGCCGGCCGGGTGCGTGCCCCGGCCCCCGGTCAGAAGACGAGCGACGTCACCGGGCCACTGCCGCCCACGGGCGCGGTGGTGACCGCGACGGGGCCCGTCCCGCTCAGCACGCTCACCTGCTGGCTCGCGCCCAGCTGCAGCGTGGCGAACCCGTTGGCGTCCGTCCACGCTTCCGCCCCGCCGAAGTAGCTGACGGCGGACACGGTGATGGAGCGGTTGGGCAGCGGGTTGCCCAGGGCGTCGAACGCCCGGACGGTCATCGCGGACGAGGACGTCCGCCGGTCGATGTTGTAGTTCCGGCCGCTCTGGGTGAACGTGCGCTGCGCGGTCTCGCTGGTGGAGCTCACGAACACCCAGCCGGGACGGCTCGTGTCCCACACGTACAGCCCCCACTCCTCCACCGGCTCGGGGCCAACGGGGCCGGTGCCGCCGCCCGCGAGGCGGGCCTGGCGGCTGGGCAGGCTGGACCGTAGCGCCTGGCCCTCGCGCAGGTTGAGCTCCGTGCCGCGCGCGTTGGTGACGCTGACGGACCACATCCCGTTGGATTCCAGGACCGACGCACTCCCGTCCGCCTCGATGCCGCTGAAGTCGCCCGGCGCCTGGCGGAACGAGGCGGCATCCGCCGGATCGAAGTACGACACGCGCACAAAGATGGGTTCCTGCGGCGACACGCCTTCAAAGGCGTTGGCGGGAACCTCGATCAGTCCGCCGTCGGAGAAGCGGACCTCGCCGCCCTGTCCGGCCACGAGCGCGACCGGAGCGCCCTGCGGGATCAGCCCGATGTCGCGCGAAAGCGTCTGCCCCGCGACCACGGCGTAGATCCGGGCCGTGGGGGCGAACCCCGTGGCGGAGACGTCCACGCCCAGCCGCCCGGCGGGAGCCAGCCCGCCGATGCTGAACGATCCGTTCGCGCCCGTGACCGCGGAGGGGCCGCCGGGGATGCTGACGACGGCGCCGGCGATGGGGCTGCCGTCCAGGGCCACCACCTTGCCCCCGATGGATCCGGACCCCGGCGCCGACAGGTTCGCGGACCCGCCGGCGCCGGGGTCCGTGGCCACGCGCTCGCACGCCGCGGCCGCGCCCAGCACTAGGCCGGCAATGGCGAGCGCCCGCCATGCCGAGTAGCGGGTCATCCAGGGGCTTCGCTGTCCGTTCAAGACATTTCTCACAGGCGCCTCTCCGTCGGGAATGTGGTGCAGGAGTGAAGCGGAACGTGAACCAACGTATACGATCGTACCTTATACGACAAGTAGTTGATTTATATAGCCTGGGTATGATCCTCCGTGAGGGTCGGATACAAGTGCAGTCAAACTGTTGCCAATGCAATGCTTGCAAGCAATCGGAATCCGTTGGGGCCTCCTGCGAATCGGCGCGCCGGTACGCTCTCCTTCGGTCTCTGCGTTCCAGGCGACCGGCGAGAGCGTGACTTCGGGCGGCTTGTGAGACTGATACCGGTTCCGTATCATCCAGCACCCTCGTTTGGCTCCGCTTCAACACCCCTCCAGACACGTCCCGTGACCCGCTCCACACCCCGCATTGCCGCGGCGGCGTTCGCCGCGTGCCTGGCCGTCCCCGCCGCCGCGCAGGAGCCGGCGGACAGCGCGCGCATCGTGGGCCTGGACGCCGTCGTGGTGACGGCGGACCGCGCGCCGGCGCCGCTGGCCACCAGCACCGCCTCCGTGTCCGTGCTCCGCGGCGCCGAGCTCCGCCGGCTGCCCGTGCGCTCCCTGGGCGACGCGCTGCGGATGGTGCCGGGCTTCAGCGTCATCGATTTCCACGGCGGCGGCGAGGATCCCAAGCTGACCGTGCGCGGCTTCTACGGCGCGGGCGAGGCGGAGTACGTGACCGTGCTGGTGGACGGCAAGCCGCTGAACGCGCCGCACACGGGTGTGGCGGACTGGGACCTGGTGCCGCTGGCCGCCATCCAGTCCGTGGAGGTGCTGCGCGGCGGCGCGTCGTCCCTGTACGGCGACGCGGCCATCGGCGGGGTGGTGAACGTCATCACCCGCATGCCGCCGGGGAACGTCCGCGCGCGGGCCACGGCGGGGGACGACGGGGCACGGCAGTACTCTATGGCCGTGAGTGGCGCCCTCTTTGGCGCGCGGGCGCAGGCGTGGGCCACCCTGTCGCAGACGGACGGCTATCGCGACCACGCGAACCGCGATTCCCACGGGCTGGGGCTCACGGTGGACGTGCTGGACCGGCCCGGCGCCTCGCTCTCCATCTCCGGGATCAGCCGCAGCCGCGACTTCGACGAGCCCGGCCCCCTGGCCGCCACGGCCCTGGCGGAATCGCGCACCCAGGCGTCGCCGCTGTACCGGTTCGACCATACGGACGAGTCGCTGCAACGGCTTTCGGTGGATGCGTCGGCGCGGGCGGGTGCCGCGCGGGTCTCGGGCTACGTGACGGGGGAGACGCGCGACGCCCGCATCGTCCGCACGCTGGCGCTGGCCCCGGACTACGGCGACACCAAGCTGCGCGTGCTGGATACGCGCCGGCTGATGGCGTCCGCGCAGGTGGACGCGCCCGGGCTGCCGCTGGCGTGGGACGACCGCGTGACGGTGGGGTTCGACGGGTCGGTGGGGCGGATGGACAGCGACTACGTGACCTGGATGACGGGCACGGCGGAAAACTACCGGAACGCGACCGACGTCTACGTGGGCCTGCTGGACGAGTCGGGGGAGGCCACGCGGACGGCCGCGGCAGGATTCGTCCGCTACGAGCTGCAGCCCTCGTCGCGCGTCCGCATCTCGCTGGGCGGGCGGATGGACTGGCTGCGTGACGCGTTCACTCCCCGCGCGCCCACGGTCGGCGACCGGACGGAGGCGGAGCACACGGCGTGGAGCCCGCGTGCCGGCGTGAACGTGCAGTACCTGCGCGCCGCCGGGCACGAGGGCTGGGCGTACGCCAACGTGGGCCGCTCGTTCAAGGCGGCGACGCCGGACCAGCTCTTCGACCGGCGCACCATCCCCGTGCCGTTCGATCCGGGAAAGATCACCATCAGCAACCCGGAGCTGCGGCCGCAGTACGGCGTGAGCTACGAGGCAGGCGCGTACCACCATGCCGCGCTGACGCCGTCGCTGGGCGCGCGGGTGTCGCTGGCCGCGTACCAGGTGGACATGCGCGACGAGCTGGACTTTGACGTGCAGACGTTTCGCTACGTGAACCTGGGCCGCAGCCGCCACCGCGGCATCGAGGCGGCGCTGAACCTGGACGCGGCGGGCGGATGGGGCGCGTTCGCCAACTACACGCTGCAGTCCGCCGAGTCGCGCTTCGGGGAGAACCGCGGCAACGAACTCAAGGCCATCCCCCGGCACACGCTGGCGGGCGGGGTGGATGCGCCGCTGGCGTGGGGCGCGACGGCGGGCGTGACGGTGACGGACGTGCGCGGCGCGTGGGTGGATGATGCCAACACGCTGCGGCTGCCCGGGTGGACGCGCGTGGATGCGCGGCTGACGGTGCCCGTGGGCGGGGTGCGCGTGTGGGCGGAGGCGTTCAACCTGCTGGACCGCGCGTACAGCACCACGGGCTTTCACGACAGCGTGGATCCGACGGTGGTGTACTACTTTCCGGCTGCCGGCCGGACGCTGCAGGTCGGGGTCAGCACGGGGGGATGAACTGCGGGGGATGAACTGCGGGGGACAGGTTACAGGTTACAGGTTACAGGTTACAGGTTACAGGTTACAGGTTACAGGTTACAGGTTACAGGTTACAGGGGACGGCGGGTGACCAGCCCGGGCGGCCATCAAGGCGGGCGGCCGAGTTCCAGCCGAGCGAATGAATTCGCCGCAACAACGACACGAAGTCCACCTGCGTGGACTGTCCGTCACGGGCGAGTGCCGTCGCGGGTGCACGGCATGAGCACCGCCGAGATGTTTGTTGCCGGAGCGACGCTTACACGCGCGGCAGCACGGCCCCACCGGACCCGTCGGCGAAGGCCGACATCACGTTTTCGGTGCCGCGACTTCAGTCGCCCGGTCCCGGTGCCCGCCGATCCTCATCCATCCCCGACCGCGCACACGGCACAAAACGGCCGCCTCCAGCCAGGGAGGCGGCCGATCTCGTTGCAGGGGCGGACTTTGCGACGTGAACCCGCCGGCTCTCAGGCCGCAGTTGCAGGCTGTCCCCTGTAACCTGTCCCCTGTAACCCGCAGTTCCCGCCGTTCCGCCCGTCAGTCCACCGAAAAGCTCACCCGCACCACGGCCGTAATGTCCTTCTCCAGCGACGACGTGTCGTTGATGCCGTAGTCGCTCACCTCGGTGCTGTTGCGCGGGGTGATCTGGAACACGCCCATCCGCGCGCTGCGCACCCCGCCGATCTCGCTCCCCACGCTCTTCGCGATGGCCTGCGCCCGGCGGTGGGCATCTTCCGTGGCATCGGCCAGCATCTGCGTGCGCACCTCGGCCAGCCTGGTGTACAGGTACTCGGGCGCGCCGGAGCTCAGCGGCACCCCCTCGCGGATGAGCTGGTCCGCACGCTGGGTGAGCGCCTTGATGCCATTCACGTCCGTGGAGCGCACCTGGAACGGCTGCGTGACCCGGTAGCCGATCACCTCGCCCGTGGTGGTGCCGTTCTCCAGGATGCGGAACACGGCCTCCGGCAGCAGGTTGCCCATGGTGAGCACGCTGTCGGGGACGGCGTTCTGGCGAAAGAACGTGAGCACGCGCTGCGAGGGAGCGGCCAGGTTGGCGCTGGCCTCCTGCAAGGTCGCGCCCTCCGCCGTCACGGACAGGCGCCACACGGCGGCGTCGGAGCGGATGGGACGCCGCGCGCTGCCGGTGACCTCGATCACGTCGTCGGCGCGGCGGATGTTCTGCACGGCGCCGGCCGTGAGCGCGGACGCCGCGACCAGCCCCGTGGCGAGGGCGATCATGCCCCAGAAGAGCTGGGGAAACCGTTCGGACATGGGTTGGGATGGAGCAGGAGTGTGGCCTCGATGGCCACGGACGCCCGCGCGATCGCGCTGGCGCTACGTAGTACGCACGCGGAGCCGCCGCGTTTCATGTCGCGGATCCGGCGGCCCGAAGACTCCGGTGGAGGGAGGGTTCGGCCGGATGCGGAGTTCCGGCCGAGCGAATGAATTCGCCGCAACGACGACACGAAGTCCACCTGCGTGGACTGCACGGGAGAGTGCCGCCGCGGGAGCGCGCAACCAGCACCGGCGGAGCACTTCCCCGACGGAAAGCTGCCTCCACGCACGGCAGCACGGCCACACCGGACCCGTCGGCGAAGGCCGACATCACGTTTTCGGTGCCGCGATTTCAACCGCCCGGTCTCGATGCCCGCCCACTCTCATCGATCCCATGCCTGCACACACACGAAAACGGCCCGCCCCCAGCGAAGGAGGCGGGCCGATCTCGTTGCCGGGCAGTTGCAGGCTGTCACCTGTAACCTGTCCCCCGTAACCCGCAGTTTACCCGCCGGCGGTCAGATGCGCGGCTCGCGATCCTGGTTCTCGCGGCGACGGCGGCGGTCGGCGACCACGTACTCGATGGACTTCCACGCCACCACCGCGCAGGCCAGCATGGCCACGACGGCAAAGGCGGCGTTCAGCGGTCCGGAGTCAGATGCGTATTCCATGCATTCACTCTACCGCCCGCCGCCGCTCCGGCGCAAGCGTGGCGCTACGGCGTCTGCGGCTGCGCGGCGGCGGAGGTCGAGTCCGCCATCGGGGCGGCGGGCGTGCCCATCGGCACGCTGTCTGCCGGCGTGCCGCCCTGGCCGGCCGCGGGGATGCCCGTGGTGTCCGGGCTGTCGGTGAAGATCTCCGTATCCGCCGTGCCCGTCTCGTCCACCGCCTCGTCCTCGCCACCGCCGCAGGCCGCCATCGCCGCCAGCACCAGGGCCGCCGCCAGCGTGTGCATCGTCTTCCGCATCTGCCGCTCCTCGGTTTCGATTCTCCGTCCTCACCCGCGCTCCGAACGCCGGGACGAACGGCCCGTGCAATGCCTCTGCCAGCCCAGGTGCACGCCGCCATCGCGGGCAGCTGCCGGCTGTCCCCTGTAACCTGTCCCCTGTAACCCGCAGTTCCCCACGCGTGCGCATCCTCTGAACAAAACTCTTGCGGCGGATGCCAATACGTATTAGCTAATACGTATCATCATGCGACGACCGAACCCGCCCTCCGACTCCCGCCGCGTAACGACGCACGACGTAGCCCGCCAGGCGGGCGTGTCGCAGGCGACCGTGTCCCTGGTTCTGGGGGGCAATCCGCGGGCGCGCGTCTCGGCCAGCACGCGGGAGCGGGTGGTGCGGGCGGCGGGGGAGCTGGGCTACCGCCCCAACATCGTGGCCCGCTCGCTGGTGCAGCGAAAGTCGTACGCCATCGGGGTGGTGGTGCCGGACCTGAGCAACCCGTTCTTCATGGACGTGGTGACCGGCGTGCAGCGCGTGGCGGCGGAGGCGGGATACGCCGTGCTCCCCGGCGACGTGCGCGAAACCTCGCCGGCACGGCACCTGGACGCGCTGCGGGCCCGGCAGGTGGACGGGCTGATCCTGGACGGTTTCGGCGCGCTGGAGATCCCCGAGGCGGACCTGGCGGACCTGAAGGTGGTGCTGGTGGACGAGCCATCGGAGCGCTTTCCCGGCGTGGCCAGCGACGCGCCCGAGGCGGGGCGGCTGGCGGCGGAGCACCTCATCGGCCACGGCCACACGCGGATGGGCTTCATTGGCCCCGCGAGCGACGTGTACGGCTTCCGGATGCGCGAGCGCGGCTTCTTCCAGGCGCTCCGAAAGGCCGGGCTGGGGTTGAGCAGCGCGCGGCTGCGGCGGGTGCAGCCCACGGTGGCGGGCGGCGTGGCGGCCATGAAGGCCCTGCTGGCGCTCCCCGCGGCGGAGCGCCCCACGGCCGTCTTCTGCCCCACGGACCTGCTGGCGGCCGGCGCGCTCAAGGCCTGCCTGACGGCGGGGATGGCGGTGCCGGGGGAGATGAGCATCGTGGGATGCGACGACATCGAGCTGGCGCGCGTGCTCACGCCCGAGCTCACGACCATCCGCATCCCCGCCCGCGAACTGGGTGCCCGTGCCGCGCGGCTGCTCATCAAGCAGCTGGATGACGAGAGCTGGGTTCCGCGCCCGGGCAAGCCGCTGCCCGTGAAGCTGGTGGTGCGCGGGACGACGGGGCGGCCGAGGGAATAGGGAATAGCGGGAGATTTCGGGCACTCGTCGCGGGCGGAGCGCCCCCCATCCCCCGGCCCCTTCCCCCATCAACCCCCTGGGGGAAGGGGAGAAACCCGTTCCGCGAGAGCAGTTCTCCCTCCCCCACGCAGTTTGTGGGGGAGGGTCGGGGAGGGGGGCGCCCGGCGCGCGGGAGGATGCCGGGTCACCGCTCGATCACTTTCGCACTTCCGCACTCACGCACTGTGTTCCGTAACGCGGTCATCACCGGCACCGGCAGCCACGTCCCCGAGCGGGTCGTCACCAACGCGGAACTCAGCGCCGCGCTGGGCGAGGACGTGGACGACTTCGTCCGCAACACGCTCGGCATCACCGAGCGCCGCTGGGCCGCGTCCACCGAATCCACCGCCGACCTGGCCGAGCACGCCGCCCGCCGCGCCCTGGACGACGCGGGGCTGACGGCGTCCGATATCGACCTCCTCATCGTCTCCACCGACACGCCGGAATACGTCTCCCCCGCCACCGCCTCCGTGCTGCACGGCCGGCTGGGGCTGCGGCCGGACGCGGGCACCTTCGACGTCAACAGCGCCTGCGCGGGGTTCGCGACGGCGCTGGACGTCGCGTGGAAGTACCTGCGCGCCGACGAGCGCTACGACCGCGTGCTCGTGGTCGCGGTCTACGCCATGAGCAAGTTCCTGGATCCCGCGGACAAGAAGACGGTCACGATCTTCGCCGACGGTGCGGGGGCGGTGGTGCTGGAGGCGTCGGCGCAGGCGGGGATCCTGGCCTCGGAGCTGGCGGCGGACGGGTCGCTCTCGGACGGGATGGGCGTGTTCGCCGGCGGCACGGCGGAACCCATCACCCACGACGTGATCGACGCGGGCGTGCGCAACCGGCTCCGCTTCGTCCGCAAGTATCCCAGGGAGGTGAACGAGGAGGGGTGGCCGCGCATCGTCCGCTCCGTGCTGGGGCGCATCGGCGAGCGGGTGGAGGACGTGGACCTGTGGCTGTGGACGCAGGTGAACCGCTCCACCATCCAGATGGTGATGGACAAGCTGGACCTGCCCATGAGCAAGGCGCACACGGTGATGGACAAGTGGGGCTACACGGGCTCCGCCTGCCTGCCCATGGCCCTGGACGACGCCGCGCGCGCCGGCCGCCTGCACCCCGGCGACCTGGTCGTCCTCACCGGCTCCGGCGCGGGGCTGTCGATGGGATGCGTCGCGCTCCGCTGGACCCGGAACGGGACGAACGGCGGCGCGTCCAATGGCAGCGGATCGAACGGAGGCGGATCGAACGGGGCTGGATCGAACGGGGGGAACGGCGATGGCTGATACGGCCGTCTCCGTCTTCCTGGACCGCGTCCGCGCGGATGGGCACCGGCCGGCGCTGCGCCTGCTGGCCGCCGGCGGCGCCGCGCGCGACGAGACGCTGACCTGGCGCGAGTGGGCCGAGCGGTCGCGTGCGTTCGCGGCGGCGCTCGTGGCCCACGGGCACCGGCCGGGCGAGCACGTGGCCATCCTGGCCGGCAACGGGCTGGAGTGGCCCATCGCCGACCTGGGCGTGCTGATGGCGGGCGGCGTGGCCGTCGGCATCTACCCCACCAGCGCGCCGGGCCAGGTGCGGCAGGTGCTGGCGGACTGCGGCGCCGTCGTCGTCATCGCGGACAGCGCGGCGCAGCTGGCGAAGATCCGCGCCGTACGCCACGAGCTGCCGGAGCTGCGGACGGTCGTCGCGACGGAGTCGGACGGGGAGATGGACGTGTTCTCGTGGTCGGAGTGGATGGCGCACGGCGAGGCGGCGCTGGG